>NZ_FNSU01000003.1:4575000-4577277 GCF_900105325.1 Pseudomonas marginalis | reverse complement strand
GATGGCATCAAGCCAGCGGACTCTTCGAACATGTCCAGGGAGACTTTCTGGCCCAGGCCAAACTCCGCCAGGTAGTCGTGCAGACGGTCGATGCCGAGTTTGTGAGCAAGGTCGTAAAAGTAAGTGTCGTTGGAACGCATGATGGCAGCGTCCATGTCTACCCAGCCGTCGCCGCTGTGGTTCCAATTGCGGTATTTGTGGTCAAAGTCGGGGAGCTGGTAGTAACCGGGGTCGAATACACGGGTCTGTGGGTGACGACACCGCTGTCGAGGCCAGCGATGGCCACTTCCGGCTTGATGGTCGAGCCCGGCGCATAGAGCCCCCGGAGGACACGGTTGAAGAGCGGCCGGTCAATGGAGTCGTGCAGGGCGGCATATTCCTTGAAACTGATGCGGTGACGAACAGGTTCGGATCAAAACTCGGCTTACTGACCATGGCCAGTACTTCGCCGGTTTGCGGATCGAGGGCAACCACTGAGCCACGGCGATCACCCAGGGCTTCTTCCGCAGCTTCCTGGAGCTTCACGTCGAGGCTCAGGACGATATTTTTGCCAGGAATCGGGTCGGTGTGCTTGAGCACACGGAGTACGCGGCCTTGGGCATTGGTCTCGACCTCTTCGTAGCCGACATGACCATGCAGTTCGGATTCGTAGAAACGCTCGATACCGGTTTTGCCGATGGACTGCGTGCCACGGTACTCCACCGAGTCGAGGGCTTTGGATTCTTTCTCATTGATCCGCCCCACATAGCCGATGGAGTGGGCAAAATGCGCACCCAGCGGGTAGTGACGGACGAATTGCGGCTCTACATCTACTCCTGGCAGGCGGAACTCATTCACCGCCAGCAATGCGACTTGCTCTTCGGTCAACTCGTAAAACAACGTCACGGGACGAAGGGGTGCCGTGCCTGCTTCAGGGCCTTGTCGAACAACGCACGGTCTTCGACAGGCAGGTGCAGCAAGTTGACGATGGCGTCGAGTTCGCCCTTGAGGTCAGTGGTGCGCTCGCGGGTGATGGTCAGGTTGTAGCTGGGTCGGTTATCGGCCAGCACCACGCCATTACGGTCATAGATAAGGCCGCGCGTCGGAGTGATGGGCAGCACGTGGACGCGGTTGTTTTCAGAAATCGTGGAGTGGTAGTCGAACTGTACGACTTGAAGGAAATACATACGCCCCACCAGGGCACACGTAATGCCTATCACCAACAACGCACAAGCGAGCAGGCGCTTGTTGACCAGGCGGTTTTCTTTTTCGTGATCTTTAATCGGTATCGGTTCAGGCATTTCTACAGCATCTCGTTGAAGAAGGTCGACGCCGCATCCTGCGATGAAAGATCAGTCCTTGGGAAATGTGCTGCACCATACCAAAAATGCAGAAACACTTTGCATTGAATTCCCCAACGGCACTCTGAAGTGAGTTCCCTCTCGACGGGTACGGTGATACGGCAGCTGCCCTTGAAGATACTCAACAGCTCATCCGCCTAGGCGTACCCACTTTTCGAGCGCCCAAAACAAAACCCCACCTGCTTTCGCAAATGGGGTTTCGGAATTTAATCTTGACGATGACCTACTCTCACATGGGGAAACCCCACACTACCATCGGCGATGCATCGTTTCACTGCTGAGTTCGGGATGGGATCAGGTGGTTCCAATGCTCTTATGGTCGTCAAGAAATTCGGGTACTGAGTCGTGGCCAGCTGGCCTCGCTTCAGCAAATTGGGTATGTGAAAGCTGTCGGTGTTTTTGTGAAATCTCGAACTTTCGGTTCATTGCGTCTTCACACACCGCAATCTGGCCTTTCGACGCAAATTGCTTGGGTGTTATATGGTCAAGCCTCACGGGCAATTAGTATTGGTTAGCTCAACGCCTCACAGCGCTTACACACCCAACCTATCAACGTCGTAGTCTTCGACGGCCCTTCAGGGGACTCAAGGTCCCAGTGAGATCTCATCTTGAGGCTAGTTTCCCGCTTAGATGCTTTCAGCGGTTATCTATTCCGAACATAGCTACCCGGCAATGCCACTGGCGTGACAACCGGAACACCAGAGGTTCGTCCACTCCGGTCCTCTCGTACTAGGAGCAGCCCCTCTCAAATCTCAAACGTCCACGGCAGATAGGGACCGAACTGTCTCACGACGTTCTAAACCCAGCTCGCGTACCACTTTAAATGGCGAACAGCCATACCCTTGGGACCGGCTTCAGCCCCAGGATGTGATGAGCCGACATCGAGGTGCCAAACACCGCCGTCGATATGAACTCTTGGCGGTATCAGCCTGTTATC
>NZ_FNSU01000002.1:300000-400475 GCF_900105325.1 Pseudomonas marginalis | reverse complement strand
GCCATGAACGGCAGCGCCATGGCGGCTTGCTGCACCAGGTAAGCAAAGTCGTGATTGAGCTGCGCGGGCCCTCCCCCTTGCCGGTTCGCCAACTGCTGGCGAGCCTGTTGCAGAGGGTTGAGAATCACCGGCAGCTCGGGAAATGCGTGCTTCACGCGCTGGCTCATCTGCTGCTTGAGCTGCTGCCCTTGCGCAACCTCGCGGGCGGCGTAAAGGTTGAGCCGGCCACCCAGACACCCACGGCCAACGCACAACAGCCCAACGCCCGCCCCCAACCGGCCGCCTGTGCAGTGCGCCGACCGACCCCGGCGTGCAATCCCCAGCCAGGGGCAGCGCCGCTCCAGCGCTGATGGTCCACGGGCCACAGCACACTTTCGCCGGTGGCGGCGAGCGCTTCCAGACGGTCCTCAACCAACGGTTCCACCGCCCCATGGGCGAGGGTGAAACGCAGCAGCAACTGGCCCTCTACCACACACCCATTGACCTGCCCGGCCGCTGGCACGGCTAAGCGGTAAGGCGCTGGATACAGGCCGCCCAGCTTCAATCCGTGCAGGCCAAGCAACTGATCGAGGCGATCCAGTACAGCCTTGGGCAGCCAGCTCAGGTGCACCTGTCCATCGGCATCTCGAGCGCTGTGCGCCACATGCATCTGCTCGCTGGGCCCCAGGATCAAGGCCTGCGCAGCGCAGGTAACGGCCGCATCGATACGGGACGCTGACAGCGGCGGAAGTTCAATGCGCGTAAGTACCGTGTCCATGGGGTGAAGGAAACACTCGACGGCCTGAGACTTGACCTGTTGTCCCAGCTGGCCAAGGGTGCTGATGCCGGTATGACTGACGTGCCCCTTGCGGTCCAGTTGCGCGAACTCAAGCTCGGTGTCCGACGTCAAGGACTCCAGCGGCGGCAAGGCAAGACGCAGGCGCGTCATACGCCCAGCCTCGACCAGATCACCCTGGGCATTGCGTCTTCCGGACGATGCAGCAGCGCAGCCAGGTGCACACGGCGCTGATTGCGGCGGGCTTGACCCTGGAGCAGGAACCACTCACTGGTGATCCCGACATTGAGTTCATCCACGTTCAGGTTGGGCAATCGCGCACGGTTAACGAAGTCGCCGCGATTGATAAACCACTGGCCGCGATCGCGCTCGGCGACCAACGCCTTGGCCTGCGCCCAGGACAAACCCGGCACCACCGCGGCCAGCACCTCCGCGCTGGCCGTATTGCTGTTGACCCAGGTGTTGACCGGAAGAATGCTGACGTAGTGCTCCAGCCGTGCCAAGACCCGCTCATTGAGGCCTTCGATACCGCGTAATTGATCAAGACTGCGCAGCATCGGCTGGGTGGCGGGTAATGGCGGGGGCGGCTGCCCCACTGTTGAGGCAACCGGCCTATGTGGGTAGGCCGCAATCACGCGTTGGCTGATGCGCTGCGCCAGGCGGGCCTCGACACCGATCATCTCGCACAACCGCTCAAAGCTGCGCATCTGCCCGAGATCAACAGACTCTTGGGCGATTAAATTGCGCAGGTTGAACTTGCCTTGCAGGTCCTCAAGGCGGCCTTCGAATTCGCCGTCCTGAGCGGCGTTGATCGGCCGGGCCCATGGCTGGTCAAGCCGCGTCAGCACATCCTGCTCGCGGGCGTCCCGAAGCAATCGCCGGCTGACTTCCAGGCCGCCCAGCAGTGATGCACTGCCCTGCACTCGCGCCTGCTCGGCCTCAAGTGAACGGGTAAAAACGCTCTGGCGGGCGAGCATGCCGGCGGCGAACACAGCGACCACCGCCGCGATCAGCATCGCGCTGATAATCGCCATGCCGCGCTGTTTCGCCCCTGTGGGCGAGTGTGATTTCATGGCCGCGCTTAGAGCTGCCAGGATCCGATATCGGCATTCACACCGTCGCCATCAGGCTGTCCGTCGGCACCGAGGGAGAAGATGTCGACTTCGCCGTTCGCGCCGGGATTCAAGTAATGGTAAGGACGGCCCCAGGGGTCGTTGGGCAGGCGCTCCAGATAAGAACGCCAGTTGGTATTTTTTGCATCTGCCGGGCGCTCGACCAATACCTTGAGGCCCTGGTTCATGTTGGGATAGGTGCCGTGGTCGAGGCGATAAAGCTTGAGCGCCTGCATCAGGCCGGCAACGTCCTGCTTGGCCGCAATCGCCCTGGCCTGGTCCGGACGGTCCAGCACTTTAGGCACGACAATCGCCGCCAGAATGCCGAGGATGACCACCACCACCATGATCTCGATCAGCGTGAACCCTTGCTGAGCGTGGCGGGCGCGAGGCCCATATTTGATGCGCGCGAAATCCATATCCACCATCCTTGGCTTGATCCTAATTCGGCGCGCAGTGTAACAAAACTAACTATCTGGATAGCAAAAATAATTGGCCGCTGCCCGCGGCTCTCTGAGTGCTACTCTACGGCGTGTTTTTACGCCAAGAGTGACCCATGGAGCTGTCGCGCAAGGAGCAAGGTTTTACATTGATCGAGGTGCTCGTGGCCTTGGCGATCATTGCCGTGGCGATGGCGGCGGCGGTCCGCGTTGCAGGCTTGATGACCCAGAGCAATGGGTTGCTGCGCGACCGCTCGATGGCGCTGCTGTCGGCCCAGGGCAGGCTCGCCGAACTGCGCCTGGAGGGACGCCTGCCCAGGGGGCACAAAGCGTTTGACTGTGATCAGGGCCGCTTGCAGTTGCGTTGCGAGCAGAGCATCGCACCGAGCGCCGATGGACGCCTGATGCGCGTCACCCTGCAGGTGTCGGAGCGCAAGCGCGAGGCGCCACCGTTGGCGCGGGTGGAAACGCTGCTCAACCCGCCGAAGGCAACGCCCCAATGAGCGTTCAGGGTCGGGTCAAGCGCGGTAGCACCACCGAGTCCGGCAGCGTGCTGACCTTAATGCGGGTGTGCTGCGTGCCCCGCTCAATCACCACCGCATCGCCCTCGATCGCCGCCAGGCGCACACCCTGGGCCAACGACTCACCCACCCGAAAACTGCGCGGCGGCCCCTCGTTCAGGCTCAGGATCGCCACCGCCCCGCGCGCGCCCGCCATCAGGCCGGAGACCTTGATGTCCACCGTCGCCGGCTGGTTGGAAAACCACTGCAACGCCGGGGTATCCGGGCGAGCGGCCAAAGCCGGCGGCTCGACCTGCGGCACCTGGGACTCGGCCGACGTCAGCAACACTGAAGACCAGACCAACACACCCGCGAATGCCGTGGCCAATGCCACTGCCTGCACCACTTGCGGCGCGGTCAAACGAAAAATAGCGACCACGACAAAACCTCCTTGTTGTCCTGCCGGGCAGTCTACAGGAGAGACCCACGACGAAGGAGCGTTGTGTCATGACCAAGGCCAATCAGCAAGGCTTCACCCTGATCGAGTTGATGGTGGTCCTGGTGATCATCGGCATCGCCTCAGCGGCGATCAGCCTGAGCATCAAACCCGACCCGTTGCAATTGCTGCGCAAGGACGCCAACCGCGTGGTCCAGATGCTGCAGATCGCCCAGGCCGAAGCCCGGGCCGACGGCCGCCCCATCACGTGGCGGGCCGACAATAAAGGGTTTCGCTTCAGTCGGCGCAACGCGCCCGGCGAGGGTTGGGATCACTTCATGAGCGACCCGCAACTGCGTCCCCGTGCCTGGGAAACACCCTCGATGAGCGTACGTGTAACCCCCAGGCAACCGGTGGTACTGAATGCCGAATGGTTTGCCTCGCCCTTGCAACTGCAGCTCTCGGATGGCCAGCACCGCCTCACCCTTCACCGCACGGCGACAGGACAAATACGCGTGGCGAACCAACCATGAAAACAGACCAGCACGGTTTTACCCTCATTGAAGTCATGGTGGCGATCATGCTGATGGCCATTGTCAGCCTGATTGCCTGGCGCGGCCTCGACAGCGTGAGCCGTGCCGACAGCCATCTGCAGGCCAGCACCGAGCAAACCGAAGCGTTGTTGCGCACACTCAACCAGCTGGACCGCGACCTGGCCCTGCGCGCCAGCGTTGAACTGAGAACGCCAGCCTTGAACGATGACGAACAGCCCGACGGGCTCGCCGCAATCAGCGTTCGCAGCTCCGACCAGCATGATTTTCAACTGAACGTGATTCGTAACGCAGCCCTTCCCGAAAACGGTCTGCAACGGGTGCGCTGGTGGCTGGAGGGTGACACGCTGTACCGCGCCACATCCGCAGCCAGTGATCGATATCCGTTGCCTGCGCCCAAAAAAGCAGTGGCCGTCTTATCCGGTGTCAGCGACCTGCAAGTGCGCATCTGGGAACCGGGCCAAGGCTGGCGTCAGCTGGCCGGCAACCGTAAAGCCGATCCCATCGGCCTGGAAATCAGCCTGACCCGCCAGACGCCGCAGGGGGAAGAACGCTATCGGCAAGTGGTGGGGCCGCTGCAATAACCTCATCTTTTCAAAGCCGCTTCGCCTTCGCCAGCTCAGCGATCAGAAAATCCCTGAACGCCGAAACCGCCGCCGGTAGATTGCGCCCAGCCATGCTTTGCAGTTCGATGCGCCGCGCCTGCATGCCTTCATCAAGGATCGGCAAGCATTGCAACTGTTTGTCCGCCACCTGTTGGTGCAAGGTCATTTCGCTGGCCAGGCTGATGCCTCCCTCTTCACGGACGAAACTGTAGAGCGCGGCAACGTAATTGGTGGTCAATACCGGGTCGAACAACAACCCCTGGACGCCGCAACAGATGTCGAAGAGTTGCCGTATCGTAGTGTCGGCCTTGGGTAACGCAATGGGCCAGGGTTGCAACTCGGCGAGGTTGACAGACTCCCGCCCGGCCAAGGGATGGGCATTGGAGACCACGGCAAAAATCGCCCCGCTCAGGACATGTTCGACCTTGATTTCCTTTTGCGGCGTCAGGCTGAACGTCATCGCCAGGTCGGCTTCACCGGAGCGAACCTTCTCGGTCGCTTCAGCGGGCGCACAGACCTCCAACGTAAAATGAATGCCCTGATACTCACGCCTGAACGCGCTGATGCTCCTGGGCATGTATTCCAGGGCAAATCCTTCCGAACAGGCAACATGCACATGGCCCCGTTGCAAGCCGTGCAGCTCGGTAATTTCCAGCACCACCTGCTCGGCCTCAAGCTGCGACTTGCGCGCATACGCCGCCAGTCGCGCCCCCGCCTCGCTGAGCACCATGCCGCGGGCGCGACGCTCAAACAGGCTGGCATCCAGGGCCAACTCAAGCTTGGAAATTTGCCGGCTCACCGCTGATGCCGCCACATTCAGCCGCATTGAGGCCTCGCTGATCGATCCGCATCGGGCGACTTCAAGAAAATAGCGCAGTGCCGTGGACTGCACGCCATACAGCTGCATCGGAGCCCCCAAGGATTGCCTTTTCGGCAAAGGAAGTATCGAAATATTGTGCTTGCGGCATTGATAGCCCTTCCCTACATTCGTGTCCAGACCAAAAAAAACAGCGCCCGACCTTTTCCTCCTCCTTCTACGCATTTGCGATTCGCTGCCCTTTGATTCAACCACTCTCGCCAACGGAGACGACGGCATGGGCATCAAAGGTTTCGCCTGCAGTATCGCGCTGATGGGCCTTATCAGCAGCTTTCCGGCGCATGCCGGCAAAGCCAACGACACCCTGGTTTACGCTTCCGACAGCGAGCCTGAAAACATCAGCCCCTATCACAACGATTTACGCGAAGGCGTGATTCTCGGCCGGCTGATCTGGGACAACCTGATCTACCGCGATCCCAAAAGCGGCGAATACAAACCCATGCTGGCTACCAGCTGGAAGCAGGTCGACGACACCACCCTCGACTTTGAGCTGCGCAAGGGCGTCAAATTTCACAACGGCGACGCCTTCACCGCCGACGATGTGGTGTTCACCCTCAACTACGTGGTGTCGCCCGAAGCGAAAGTCGTTACCGTGCAAAACGTAGACTGGATCAAGGGCGCCGAAAAAACCGGCGACTACAGCGTCCGCCTGTATTTGAAGAAGCCTTTCCCGCCGGCACTGGAATACCTGTCCAACGCCGTTCCGATGTTTCCCAAGCAGTACTTCGAGAAGGTCGGCCTGGCCGAATTCAGTCGCAAGCCCATTGGCACCGGGCCGTATAAAGCCGTGTCGGTGGTGGCCGGCGAAGGCGTGACCATGGAGATCAACAAGGACTACTTCCCGGACAGCCCACAAGGCAAGCCCCATATCAGCCACCTCA
This sequence comes from Pseudomonas marginalis, assembly GCF_900105325.1. NCBI lineage: Bacteria > Pseudomonadati > Pseudomonadota > Gammaproteobacteria > Pseudomonadales > Pseudomonadaceae > Pseudomonas > Pseudomonas marginalis. Next base: position 394,298 of record NZ_FNSU01000002.1, on the reverse strand, counting down.
AGTTCCGCGTGATCCCGGATGCAGAAACCCGTCTGGCCGAGTTGATGACCGACGGTGTCGACTGGACCTGGCGTGTGACCTCGGATCAGGCGGTCGACCTCAAGGGTATGCCGAACCTGACCGTGACCAGTGGCGAAACCATGCGCATCGGTTTCCTGATTCTTGATGCACGTGGCACCTCCACTGAAAACTCACCGATGAAGAACCTCAAGGTGCGCCAGGCCATCAACCATGCGATCAACCGCAATGCGCTGGCCACGCAATTGGTGGGGGGCGAAGCCAAGCCCTTGCAGGTTGCCTGTTATCCCGGCCAGTTCGGTTGCGATACCACTGCGGCCACGGTCTACGACTATGACCCCGCCAAGGCCAAGGCGCTGCTCGCCGAAGCCGGTTACCCAAATGGCTTCGAGACAGAAATCTTCGCTTATCGCGACCGTGATTACGTCGAAGCCATCATCGGCAACCTGCGCGCAGTGGGCATCAACGCCAAGCTGCGCTACTTGAAGTACGCCGCCCTGCGCGATCAGCAACGTGGCGGCAAGGTGCCCATGTCGTTTCAGGCCTGGGGCTCGTTCTCGATCCTCGACACCTCGGCGTCGGCCGGTACCTGGTTCAAGGGCAATCCGGACGACAATATCAAGGACCCACAAGTCCAGGGCTGGTTGCAGACCGCCGACAATGCCCTCGACCCGCAAGTGCGCAAGGATAACTACCGCAAAGCCTTGCAGCGCATCAGCGAGCAAGCCTACTGGGCGCCGCTGTTCAACTACTCGATGAACTACGCCTACACCTCGGAACTCGCGTTCACACCGTACCCGGATGAGCTGCCGCGTTTCGTCGAGTCCACGTGGAAGTAATACGTAACCGGGCGCACGGACTCTCGTGCGCCACGGACACGTCCTCACACTTGTCATCCATTGGATATGAGGAAACTTGCCATGCTTGGATTCCTTCTGCGCCGCCTGGGCATCGCCATTTGCGTTGCCATTACCGTGTCGGTGATCAGCTTTTCGCTTTTGCACCTGTCCGGCGACCTCGCCACTGCCATTGGCGGACCGGAAGCCACCAGCGAACAGATCGAACAGATTCGCGTGCAGTACGGCTTGAACAAACCGCTGCCGACCCAGTACTTCAACTGGCTGGGCGATTTGCTGCGGCTGGACCTGGGCAACTCGTTTTTCTTTCAGGAATCGGTCTACAACCTCGTCGCCAGCCGCTTGCCGATTACCCTGGGGCTGGGTGCCATGGCGCTGGGGATCGCCTTGCTGGTGGCCATTCCACTGGGCGTGCTGGCCGCAGTCAAACGCGACACCTGGGTTGACCGGCTGGCCTTGAGCATCGCGGTGCTGGGCCAGGCGATGCCAAGTTTCTGGTTTGCGCTGATGCTGATCGTGGTGTTCGCGGTGACGCTCAAGTGGCTGCCGGTGTCCGGCAACGCGACCCTGTTGCACTTCGTCATGCCGGCCATTGCCCTGGGCTACTACGCGACGCCGGCAATCATGCGCCTGACCCGCGCCGGCATGCTTGATGTGCTCAGTTCCGATTACATCCGCACCGCCCGCGCCAAGGGCCTGCGCCCTGCCCGCGTGCTGTTCAAGCATGCACTGCGCAACGCGCTGATTCCGGTCGTCGCGCTGGCGGCGGTGGAGTTCGGTTTCATGCTCGGCGGCTCGGTGGTGATCGAAACCGTGTTCTCCCTGCAAGGCATCGGGCAACTGGCCTGGGACGCCATCGCCCGTGACGACTTTCCGGTGGTACAGGCCGTGGTCCTGTTGATTGCGGTGATCTACATCATCCTCACGTTGCTGGCCGATGTGCTCAACGCACTGCTCGACCCGCGTATTCGCGTGCGCTAGGAGGCCTACATGAGCACCCCCACTACCCTCGCGATCAATGACTACCTGCCACCACCGAGCAGCCTGAGCCGAGTGCTTGGCAAGAGCTTGCGTCATCGGGGTTTCGCCATCGGCGCGGTGTTGTTGCTGATTATCTTCGCAGGTGCACTGTTCGCGCCGTGGCTGGCACCTTACGACCCTTATGCGCAAGACGTGATGCTGCGCATGAAACCACCGGTATGGATGGCCAACGGCACCTGGGAATACGTGCTCGGCACCGACAAGCTGGGCCGTGACTACCTGTCGAGGCTGCTCTACGGCGCACGTATTTCGCTGTTCATCGGCATTGCAGCGGCGCTGATTTCCGGCTTTATCGGCACGCTCATGGGGCTGTTGGCGGGCTACTACGGCGGCAAGGTCGATGGGTTTATCAGCTACCTGATCACCACCCGGCTGGCGATGCCGGTGGTGATGGTCGCGCTGGCCTCGGCCTCGTTGATGGGCGGCTCACTGAAAGTGGTGATCGTGCTGCTCGGCTGCCTGTTATGGGATCGCTTCGCGGTGGTGGTCAGGGCCGCGGTGCAACAGATTCGCGATGCTGAATATGTGGCGTCGGCCCAGGCGCTCGGCTGCTCGACCCTGCGCATTCTGGTGAGTGAAATCCTGCCCAATCTGGTCGGCGCACTGATCGTCGTCGCGACGCTGGAAATGGCCCACGCGATCCTGCTGGAGTCGGCCCTCTCGTTCCTCGGGGTTGGCGTGCAGCCACCGACGCCGTCCTGGGGCCTGATGATCGCGGAAGGCAAACCCTACATGTTCTTTTCCCCGTGGGTTATCGCCATTCCCGGCGTCGCCCTGATGATTCTGGTGCTGGGCATCAACCTCGTCGGCGATGGCCTGCGCGATCTGATCCTGCCCGACGGCCGTAACTGATAGACCGCCGTAACTGATAGAGGGAACCGAACATGGCACTACTCCATGTAGAAAACCTGCGCGTGGACATCCCCATGGGCAACAGCCCGACGCCGGATGACATGCTGCATGCCGTACGCGGCCTGAGTTTTGAAGTCGCGCGCGGTGAAATGCTGTGCATCGTCGGGGAATCCGGCTGCGGCAAATCCCTGACCTCGCTGGCGTTGATGGACCTGTTGCCACGCAAGGCCAAACGCACCGCGTCCCGGCTGACGCTGGACGGCATCGACATGCTCGGCCAGAGCGAGCGGCGCATGTGCGACCTGCGCGGCAACCGCCTGGCGATGATCTTCCAGGAGCCGATGACCTCACTGAACCCGGCCTACAGCATTGGCGATCAACTCAGCGAGGTACTGACCCAGCATCGCAAGGTCTCACGCAAGGAGGCCCTGGCGCGCGCCGCGCAGATGCTGGAGAAGGTCGGGATCAGCAATGCCACCGAGCGCTTGCGCCAGTATCCGCATCAACTTTCCGGCGGGCTGCGCCAGCGAGTGATCATCGCCATGGCGTTGATGTGCGAACCGGACCTGATCATCGCTGATGAGCCCACCACGGCGCTGGACGTGACCATTCAAGCGCAGATCCTGCGCTTGATCCGCGACATTCAGAAAGAACTCGGCCTGGCGGTGATCTTCATCACCCACGACCTTGGGCTGGTGGCACGGATCGCCGACCGGGTCGCCGTGATGTATGCCGGAGAAATCGTCGAAACCGCCCCTGCCCTGCAACTGTTCGAGAATCCGCAGCATCCGTACACCCGGGGTCTGCTGGCGAGTATTCCAATCCCTGGCCGGACCAAACCGGGTGAGGCGCTGGGTTCGATTCCAGGCCTGGTGCCGAGCCTGGTCGGCGAACAGCAAGGGTGTGCGTTCCGCAATCGTTGCAGTCAGGCGATCCCGGCCTGCGCGCAAAACATCCCCGAAGTCGAACAGGACGGGCACATGGCGCGCTGCCTGTTCGCCGCCCCGGCCCCGGCACCGATTCGCCTTCAGGAGCGTGCAAGGTCATGAAAAAAGACATCGCTTTGGAGCTGTGTGACATCCGCCGTGAGTTTCGGATCAACCAGGGCTTTTTCAAACCCGCCGCCACCCTGAAGGCCGTGGATGGTGTTTCCCTGCGCCTGATGCGTGGCGAGACCCTCGGTCTGGTGGGCGAGTCCGGTTGCGGCAAAAGTACCCTGGCCAAGATGCTGCTCGGTCTGTTGCCGCCCACCAGCGGCGACGTGTTGGTCAATGGCAAACACCTGGCGGCGACTGATCGCAAGGCAATGTCCCGGCATATCCAGCCGATTTTCCAGGACCCGTATTCCTCGCTGAATCCACGCAAGACCCTGCGCGAAATCGTTACCCTGCCGCTGATCGTGCATGCCATCGGCAGCACCGCCGAGCGCCGCAGGAAGACCGAAGCGATGCTTGATGTGGTCGGCCTGCCCAAACGGGTGATCGACAGCTACCCGAGCCAGCTGTCCGGCGGGCAACGCCAGCGGGTGGCGATTGCCCGGGCGCTGATCATGCGCCCTGACGTGTTGATCTGCGACGAGCCCACCTCAGCGCTGGATGTGTCGGTGCAGGCGCAGATTCTCAATCTGCTGCAGGACCTCAAGCGTGAATTCGGCCTGACCTATCTGCTGATCAGCCATAACCTGGCGGTCATCGAACACCTCGCCGACCGGGTCGCCGTGATGTACCTGGGGCGCATCGTCGAAGAACGCACGCGCGAATCGTTGTTCGCGGAGCCCGGTCACCCATATACCCGCGCCTTGCTGGATTCGGTGCTCACGCCCGATCCGCGCCTGGGCATTCCCGAGATCGGCCTGCACGGCACCTTCCCCAACCCCATGTCACCGCCGTCCGGCTGCGCTTTCCATCCGCGCTGCCCGAGCTGCCTCGCCCCCTGCAAAACGGCCTACCCGGCCAATGGTCCGCTTATCGGCGGCAACGTGCGTTGCCACCTTCACGACACTTCTGCCCAAACACTGGAGCTTGTCCACTCATGAGTCGTTCACTGGCTATCAGCAACACCACAGCACAATTCGACAATGGCGAGTTTTTCAATCTGCTCCAACGCAGCGTCGCCTTGCACACCGAAAGCCAGGCAGCGGACAGCCAGCCCGAGCTGTATCGCTACCTCAATGAGTTCATCACCCCACATGTCGAGGCGATGGGTTTCAGCGTCAAGATCTATGACAACCCGGTGGCCGAGCGCGGCCCCTTCATGATCGCCACGCGCATTGAACACCCGGACCTGCCGACCGTGCTCAGCTACGGCCACGGTGATGTGGTGCGCGGCTATGAGGCGCAATGGCGCGAAGGCCTGTCGCCGTGGCACGTCATTGCCGAAGGCGATCGCTGGTACGGCCGCGGCACGGCGGATAACAAAGGCCAGCACCTGATCAACCTGACCGCGCTGGAACAAACGCTCAAGGCGCGCGATGGCCAACTGGGTTTCAACGTCAAGCTGCTGCTGGAAATGGGCGAAGAAGAAGGCTCGCCGGGCTTGAACGCATTCTGTGCCGCGCACAGCAAAGAGCTTGCGGCGGATATTTTCATCGCCTCGGACGGCCCGCGCCTGGCGGCATCACGCCCGACGATTTTTCTCGGCTCACGCGGGGTATTCAACTTCGAGCTGGTGGTCAATTTACGTGAGGGCGCCCATCACTCCGGCAACTGGGGCGGGTTGTTGGCCAATCCCGGCATCATCCTGGCCAATGCCATCGCGAGCATGGTCGATGAACACGGTCGGGTGAAAGTGGCGGGCCTGATGCCCGAGACACTGCCGGAGCCGGTTCGACAGGCACTGGCCGATATTGCCGTGGGTGGCGGACCGGGCGATCCGGACATCGACGCCAACTGGGGTAACCCGGCGCTTTCGCTGAGCGAAAAGGTGTTCGGCTGGAACACCCTCGACGTCATCGCCTTCAAGACCGGCAACCCAGACGCCCCGGTGCATGCGATTCCCGGCAAGGCTAACGCCCACTGCCATATCCGCTTCGTGGTCGACAGCGACTACACGACCTTTATCCCGGCGGTACGTACCCACCTGGATGCGCATGGCTTCAGCAATGTCGAGGTCAAGCAAAGCCGCATCGATGTGATGCATGCCACTCGGCTGGACCCGCAGAGCCCTTGGGTCGATTGGGCGCTCGGCTCCCTGGCACAGACCACCGGCAAAAAACCTGCGCTGCTGCCAAACCTCGGTGGTTCGCTGCCCAACGATGTGTTCGCGGACGTGCTGGGCCTGCCGACATTGTGGGTGCCGCACTCGTACCCGGCCTGTTCACAACATGCGCCGAACGAACACTTGCTGGCGCCGGTGGTCAAGGAAAGCCTGCAAATCATGGCCGGGCTGTTCTGGGACCTGGGCAACGATGCGGCACGCCTGACCCGGGAACATCAGTTACGGGAGCAGGCGCAATGAGCGCCACGCCACAACAGGCCCTGGACTGGCTAGCCGACCAGCGCCCAGCCATGGAAGCGCTGCTGCGGCGCATCGTCGACACCGATTCCAACAGCTATGACAAGGCGGGTGTCGACGCCGTGGGCGCGCTGCTCGCGGCTGAACTGGAGGCCGACGGCATCCTGCTCAAGCGCATCCCGGTCGAGGGTTTTGGTGACGTGCTGCTCGCCGAAGTGCCAGGCGATTCTGGAAAACCGGTGCTGTTGCTGGGCCATCGCGACACGGTCTTCCCCAAGGGCACCACCACGACTCGCGGCTACAGCCGCGACGCCAACCTCGCCTATGGCCCCGGCGTCGCCGACATGAAAGGCGGCCTGGTGCTCAATTGCTTCGCGCTCAAAGCACTCAAGCGCGCCGGCCGGTTGCCCTATCCGGTGCAGGTCCTGTACACCGGCGACGAAGAAATCGGCTCCGGCAGCGCCAGGCCCCATATCGAAAACACCGCCCGTGCCGCCCGCGCCGTGCTCAATACCGAACCCGGCCGGGCCAGCGGCAACGTGGTCAGCGCACGCAAAGGCGGGGCCACGCTGATCATCGAAGTCAGCGGCCGCGCGGCGCATGCCGGGGTCAACCATGCCGACGGGGCCAGCGCCATCGAGGCCCTGGCACGCAAGATCGTCAAGCTGCATGCCTTGACCGATTACCCGGCCGGCATCACCACTAACGTTGGACTGATATCCGGTGGTACGTCGAGCAACACCGTCGCGCCCAGCGCCTGTGCGCGGCTGGACGTGCGCTTCATCGAACTCAAGCACTGGGATCGGATCTTCAGCGCAATCCAGGCCATCGTCGCCGAAGAAGAACTGATCGGCACCCGCGCCGTCCTCAAGGAAGCGACGACCTTTCTACCGATGGAAGCACGCCACAGCGAACGACTGCTGCACCTCTACCAACAAAAAGCACTGGCATTGGGTTTCAGCGTCGAAGGCGAATTCACCGGCGGTTGCGCCGACTCCGGCTTTACCGCCAGCCTGGGCGTTCCAACCCTGTGCGGGCTCGGCCCGGTGGGTGGCAAGGTTCACACTGATCGCGAATACCTGGAACTGGACACCCTGGTGCCTCGCGCCCTGGCCCTGGTGGCGACCATTCTGGCGGTCGGCGACAGCGTTTGAGGCCATGGTTTTCTGCGTGTGGTCCCCGACAGGTTCACAGGCAGCTCCCGGCGCTGTCGGGTATCGTTTCAAGGTGACGGGAATAGCTCACTCGGGCGAAGTTTTTGACCTGTTCTACTGCTGCAATCACCGAACATTCGGCCGACACGTCTGGCGCTATGGAGTAGAGGCATCGCTTACCCATGGAAAGGCTATGCAATACACGTTCATCCAGTTCACCGAGCACGACAAAAGAACAGTCACTCCTGGCCACTTGCACATCAACGTGCTTGCCAGGGACGGTGTCCACCGCATCGACATGGAGCAGCGCAACATTGTCAAAACAGCTGAACCCTTGATGAATCAAGTCAATATGAGCGCTATCAAGTCCGCACACGATGACCACGATGCGCGTGCAACTTGAAGGCTCGCGCATCCACTTCATTGCGTGGGTGCGACAGTCGACAGTTCGGCTCATAAGCGATGCCTTTATGGTTCCAACAGTCGAATGGACCAGGTCCTTGGTTAAATGACGCCGCGTGCCTGCAACACGCTTTTCGCCAGGCTTCGGGTCGCCGCTAACACCGCCTCCACCTGTTGATCCATCTGTGCAGTGGAGGAGGCTACTTCTCCAAGCTCGACCACGCGCAGCGGATGACCAAAGACGGACCCCAGCCACGTCATGCCGCAATCCGTGCCAGTTTCGACATCCAGTAAAAAGCTGCCGTGGGAGACGCCGCGCAACAGTTGGCTGGCATGGCACGCGTAGGCCCCGTCGGACGGCTCCGGGCTGGACCCGACCTGCAACCAGTCGAGCCTCAACGCCTCGGACTGTTTGATGGCTAGATAAGCCACCTGGTCCCACTCATCTATCGCCACATGCAGCTTGTCGATCATGTACGGGGGCAACGCGGCGCTGGTAACGATCACTACTCCGGCATCCGCCGAAGGCTCCTTGATCCAGACTGCAGATTGCGTTATCGCATGCATGGCGGTACTTCCGGCGGTTGGATAGGAGCAACGTGCTCCGGGTGGCGATTCGACGATGGGGTCGTGACATTCAATATTGATGCCGACTCACCCATCGCTTCGTGAGCTCCCTGGTTTTTTGGCGTTAATCAGCCGTTGCGAAACAGGAAGCTGTAGGCATTCAGCGCAGGCGCCCCACCCAAGTGCGCATACAGCACTTTGGAGCCTTCGGGGAACTCACCACGGCGGACCATTTCAATCATCCCGTGCATGGATTTGCCTTCGTACACCGGATCGGTCAGCACACCTTCCAGGCTCCCGCACAAACGAATGGCTTCCAGCGTGCCTTCGTTGGGCAAACCGTATTCCGGGTAGGCAAAACGTGTATCGAGCACCACGTCGTCTTCGGTGATCTCACGGCCCAGTTCCACCAACTCTGCGGTGTGCCGGGCGATACGCAGGATCTGCGCCTTGGTTTGCTCCGGCTTGGCCGAGGCATCAATGCCGATAACGTTCTTCGAACGGCCGTCCGCGGCGAAACCGACGACCATGCCGGCCTGGGTACTGCCGGTCACAGAGCAGACCACGATGTAGTCGAACGTGAACCCCAGTTGTTTTTCCTGCTCTCGCACTTCCTCGGCAAAGCCGACGAACCCAAGGCCGCCGTAGGGGTGTTCGGAACAACCCGCCGGTATCGGGAACGGCTTGCCACCCCGCGCCACCACATCGTCCATGGCCTTCTCCCAACTGGGCCGAATGCCGATATCGAACCCGGCGGCGTCCAGTCGTACCTCGGCGCCCATGATGCGAGACATTTCGATATTGCCAACGCGGTCATATACCGCATCGGAGTAGTTCACCCAGTTTTCCTGCACCAGCACGCACTTCATGCCCAGGTGAGCGGCAACGGCGGCCACCTGGCGGGTCTGGTTCGACTGGATGCCGCCGATGGAAACCAAGGTATCGCAGCCTTGCTCGAGCGCTTCGGGAATCAAATATTCGAGCTTGCGCGTTTTGTTCCCGCCGAAGGCCAGGCCACTGTTGCAGTCTTCACGTTTGGCATACAGCTCGACCTTGCCACCCAGGTGTTCACTGAGGCGCTTCAAGGGCGTGATGGGAGAAGGACCGAAGGTCAACGGATAACGTTTAAAACGATTCAGGTTCATGACGCTGCTCCTTGATTACTGGACATCAAAGCGCCAGACCGAAAGGCAAAGGTTGCCTTCCAGGTTCTTTCAGGCGGGCTTCGATGAGTTCAATATTAAGAAGATTTCCAAAAAGATGTGTTGCAAACTTCTACCATTTAAAGAACTATAATTTCTCGCTATAAAAATCGAACATACTTTAATTGCGAATAAACAGTCATGAACGCAATAAACACTCGCAAGAAGCCAAGTGTATCAGCCCCCGTGCCGCAGCCGCTGGATCGAACCGACCGCGCCATTCTCAAGGCCCTGCAGCGAGATGCCTCCATCTCCAATGTGGCGCTGGCAGAGAAGGTGAAATTGAGTGCACCGGCGTGCCTCAGGCGCGTCGAGCGGCTCAAGCAAGTCGGCCTGATCAAAGGCATAGTCGCGCTGCTCGACAATGTCGCGCTGGATGCGGGGATGGTGGTGTTGATCGGCGTGGTGCTGGACCGCTCCACACCGGAATCCTTCGCCGCATTCGAGGCAGCCGCACAAAAAGTGTCCGGCTGCATGGAGTGCCATGTGGTGACGGGGGAGTTCGACTACTTCATGTTGATACGAACCAAGGACAGCAACAGTTTCAACCGGCTCCACGCGGAACAGTTGCTTTACCTGCCTGGGGTTCGCCAGATTCGATCGTTCATGGGCTTGCGTCAGGTCTTGTCGACCACCCACATTCCCCTTTGAAGCGTCGCTAGTCGAGCAGTCCGCCCTGCTCCCGTACGTGCTTGATGTCTCTCGAGGGCGGGGCTCCGAAACGCCGGGCATATTCACGGCTGAATTGAGCGACACTTTCATAGCCGACGCGCAACGCGGCGGTGTTCACGTCAACACGATCGGTCAACATCAGGCTGCGTGCGGCTTGCAGCCGTAACGCCTTTTGATACTGAACAGGGCTGGTGCCTGTGAGCTTGCGAAAACTGTGATGCAGCGTAGAGCTGGCCATTCCTGATCGTTCGGCGAGATCGGCCACGTGCAGCGGTTTGTCGTAGTGATGTTTCAGCCATTCAATGGCTCTCACGATGCCCTTGTCTCGATAACCGTCGCGGGTGACGCTGCGCAGCCAGTGCCCTGCACTACTTAGCAATAGCCGAACGCATATTTCCCGCTTGATCAGATCCGACATCAAGCCTGCTTCAAGCGGCCGTTCGATCAGCGTAGCGAGTCGAGCGAATGCGTCGAGCATCTCACTCGACGCCGCACCGGATACGAAGCCCCGCGCTTGAGTAGCCATTTCCTGCGCAGGCGGTTCCAAGGTCTGGATCACCTCGTTGAGCATGGAAAGGTTGAGCTTCAACACGACGGATAAATAGGGGGTTTCCTCGCTGGCAGCGGTAACACGGGCCAGTGTGGGGATGTCGACCGACGTGACGAAGAACGCCCCCTGCCCGAACTCACAGGCCTCCTCACCGAACGTGATCTCCTTCGCGCCCTGCAGAATGATGGCCACGCAAGGCTCATAAATGCAGTAAGTGGGCGTACCCAGGTCAGCCATTCGATAAAAGGCCAGACCTGGAATCGATGTTTTGCAGACCTCGTTCAAACCAATCTGCCGGGTGACTTTTTCGATCAGCCGCCTGAGCGCCTGGAGACGCTCGTTGGGCTGTATGGGATCGCGCAACGCCAGAGAATGCAGATGGCCGGAACCGAACTGCGAGAAGGAACCGCTCGTCATTACATGCGCCCCTGTTTACGGAATGTTCGAGTCTGCTGAGAGTGCGTGACCAACACAAGCGCATCGGCAGGATTGTGCAAAAAATATGGCGTATTAGGGTCACCCGGCCAACCCTCGTTGTTCTAACTTCCAGTACGAATACCGGCTTCGATGATCCCGTGAAACCTCGGTCGCGAAAGGAACGTTGGATGGACAGACGAGATTTTCTTACTTACTCGGCAGTGGGTACTGTTGCAGCCGCTTTGCTGCCAGCCTCGAGTGTCGCCAGTTCGGCAGCCCCAGCGCCCTCTTTACTGACAGAGCGCGGGAGCGTGATGCGTACTGAAGGCCGGCCAGTGCGCACAGGCCTGCCCCTCAATTCACCCTCGCCTACCCTGCGATACATGACGCCTCAACGCTTTGGCATGGGCGGGACACAGATTGGCAATATCTTTGCGCCGCTCAGCGACGAGCAGGCGGGCCTGGTTCTACAGGCCGCCTGGGACGCGGGTGTAAGGCTTTACGACACGTCGCCGTTCTACGGGTTTGGTTTGAGTGAATATCGGGTAGGCCGCTTTCTGCACGGCAAACATCCGAACGACTATGTGGTCTCCACCAAGGTAGGACGCGTTTTGACTGCCGCGGGTGGCCCCCGCGCGGACCATGCCATCTGGAAGTCACCCGCGCCCTTCAACTACCGGTATGACTACACCGCGGCAGGCGCACGGCGTTCCGTGGAAGACAGCCTGCAGCGGCTGGGGCTGCCGCGTATCGATATCGTGTTTATCCATGACATCTCGCCCGATAACAGCGAACTGGAAGGCGGTTGGGAAGCGGCGTATCGCATTGCGCGCACAGGGGCGATGGTTGAGCTTGAAAAGATGCGTGATGAGGGGCTCATCAAGGCATGGGGCTTCGGCGTCAATACGCCGAATGCTGTGGTCCAGGCAATGGCCGGTGATGACCCGACTCCCGACATCGTGTTGCTTGCCTGCCAGTATTCGCTCCTTGAGCACAGCGATGCGTTACGCAACACCTTTCCGGCGTTGAGCAGGAAGGGCACCAGCGTTGTGGTTGGAACACCACTGAACGATGGATTTCTGGGAGGACGCAGCCGATACAACTTCAGTCTGGATCTGCCTGCCGGAGCGGTGGAAAAGCGCGCGCGAATCATGGCGGTTGCCAAACGACATGGCATCGACATTCATACTGCCGCCCTGCAGTTCGCGGCAGCACATCCGCAAGTGTCAGCGATCATTCCGGGTGCCCGCACGCCGGGGCAGATCGTTTCCAATGTGCAGGCGATGAAGGTCGGTATCCCGGCAGCCTTTTGGGAGGAGCTCAAGAGCCGGAACCTGATCGATGCCCAAGCACCGGTCCCTTCCTGAGCAGGGTCTACGCCCGTGCAACCTACTGATGTGACGCTAGCGTCGCTGGCCTCATTTAACCCGAAACGTATCTTCCTGGTTGCAGCAACGCTGCAGATAGCAGCCGCTTGATCCGCCTGTTCCAGTAAACAAACTGCGCACGCGTCCAACTAAAAACACTCGTCCAAGGCCGTAATAAATGAAGATACGCACGTCTTTCATGATTTTAGGCGGCCTGCTTGCGCTGTCCGGCAGTGGCTACTTACTCGCCGACACACTCGCGCTGAGCGTTACATTGCCGGCTCCACTCCCACAGCTAAAGGTGCTGACACTCCTTATAGGTATACACCTGCTCGGCATGTGCTTCGGTCTCGGTGGGGCGACGATGCTGGACCTCTGGATCCTGCGTTGGATGCGCCGGGGCAGCCTCCCGGTTGAAATCGGACGCACCTTTCACTTCATCAGCGACGCGGTCACTATTGGACTCTGCCTCCTGTGGCTTTCAGGCCTTGGTTTCCTTGCCCTTTACGCGATGGAGTCGCCGGAAAAGTTTGAAAACCCCAAACTCTGGGCGAAAGTCATTGTGGTGATCGTCCTGACCATCAACGGAATAATCATCCACGCGCTTGTGCTGCCAGAAGCCCTACGCGACCTGAGTCGCCCCCTGCTCTTTGGCGTATCCCGCAAAAGAGCGGCCTTGTTTCTCGCCTCCGGTGCAGTTTCGGGGGTGTCTTGGTACACGGCTTTTGCCTTCGGCATTTTTCGTGAGTTAAACAACAGTGTCACCTTCACCCTGCTGGTCATCATGTGGCTTACGCTGATAGTCGCCGCCTCTCTCGCCGCAATGCTGCTCTGGTTAAACTCTGCCGCGGGAACCAGAAAACCTCCGTCGCTCAGTCATCCGACGTGAAGATAAAGACCCGCTTGGGCATTGCGCGTAACTGAGCGCTCGTCATGTGGGAGCTTGGGGGTCACTACCCGCCCGGCTCCAAAACTCTTCAGCAGATTGACTGAGGATTGCTTTCGGGCGGGTCAGATGAATTTCCAGAGGTATGTCCCAGCTTTCGTCGAGCGCTCTGACTAAGCGCCCATCAAGAACTTCCTGCTCGGTAAGGCTCTTGGGCAGCCACGCCACACCTTTGCTTTCCAGGGCCATGGACATGAGTACCGCTGCAAGGTGGCTGCTGAAAAGCGGCTTGAGGTGAAGGTAATCTTCCTTGCCACGCAACCTGTGGGCGACGATACGTCCCAGTCCAGACTCATGGGTGTATGCGAGGTATGGCAATGCCGCGGGTGAGGTGCCGAAGTGAGTGGAAGCACTCGCAAGCGGAACGAGGACGTCCTCCCCCACCTTCTTGCTGGTGAACTGATCAGGCGCCAGTAAAGGCGGAACGTCGGGATGGCGGTGGCAGAGCAGGAACTGAACCTGACCATGTATCAGCATCTGCTCACAGACGGCCATGCTGTCCGAGTGCAGTTTCACTGCCTCAATGGGGGCACCGTTTTCTGAGCTTCGAAGCCACTTGGGAAAAAACGTAAACGACAGCGAATGAGTTGCCGCGAATTGCAACGACTTGGCGGCGATTCCTGCTACCTCTTGAGCCTCGTTGCGCATCCTGTACAAGTGTCGGGCCGCTTCCTGAGCACTGGGCAAAATTTGCCTTCCGGCCTCGGTAAGGGTTGCGCCTTGTGGTGTGCGCACAAACAACTCGACGCCCATCCAATTCTCCAGTGAGCGTACTCTTCGACTGAAGGCTGGCTGAGTAACATGGCGTGCCTCAGCGGCACGGACAAAGCTGCCGTACTCCGCAAGCGCTGAAAGATCTTCAAGCCAAACGAGTTCCAAGGGGCCATGCCTCCTGTGCATAGGGTCCGGCATTAATAGCATTGGGCGGGTGACATCGCAAAGCATAACGTGGGGCCACAAACAACAAGAGGAGCCCGTCATGCGTATCGTAGACATCCGTGAAAAAACAGTTTCCATTGCCTCCCCAATTGCCAATGCCTATATCGATTTTTCCAAGATGACCTGCTCGGTCGTCGCGGTCATCACCGATGTGATTCGCGATGGCAAACCCGTCATCGGCTACGGTTTCAACTCCAATGGCCGCTATGGCCAAGGCGCTCTGATGCGGGATCGTTTCCTGGCGCGTATCACGGAAGCTGATCCTGACACGCTCGTCGACCATGAAAACAACAACCTGGATCCGTTCGCCATCTGGAAAACCCTGATGACCAACGAAAAGCCAGGCGGCCACGGCGAGCGCTCGGTCGCGGTTGGCACCATCGACATGGCTGTATGGGATGCCGTCGCCAAGATTGAGGGCAAACCTCTGTATCGCCTGCTGGCTGACCGCTACCGTAACGGCGTGGCAGATGACAAGGTCTGGGTCTACGCAGCCGGTGGGTATTACTACCCAGGTAAAGACCAGACCAAGCTCAAAGCGGAAATGCAGAGCTATCTGGATCGTGGCTACGACGTCGTCAAAATGAAGATTGGGGCGGTACCGCTGGATGAGGATATTCGTCGCATCGAAGCGGTGCTTGAAGTGGTGGGTGACGGTCGTCGACTGGCGGTCGATGCCAACGGTCGTTTCGATCTACAGACCGGTATTGCTTACGCGGAAGCCATCAAGCAGTACAACCTCTTCTGGTACGAGGAGATCGGCGACCCGCTGGACTACGCACTTCAGGCTGAGCTCGCCAATCACTATGAGCTGCCCATGGCCACCGGGGAAAACCTGTTCTCCCACCAGGATGCCCGTAACCTTCTGCGTCACGGTGGAATGCGCCCTGATCGCGACTTCCTCCAGTTCGACTGCGCCCTCTCCTACGGGCTGGTGGAGTACATGCGCACCCTGAAAGTGATGGAAGACATGGGTTGGTCTTCCCGCCGCGTGGTTCCCCATGGTGGCCACCAGATGTCCCTGAACATCGCAGCCGGCCTGCACCTGGGCGGCAACGAATCCTACCCCGACGTGTTCCAGCCTTTCGGCGGCTTCGCCGACGGAATCAAGGTGGAAAATAGTTATGTCGGCCTGCCGGATATTCCAGGTGTTGGTTTCGAAGCCAAGTCCGCCTTGTACGCAGTCATGCGCGAGTTAGGCGAAGGCTGATCAACCTCGGTCTGCGGTTTCTTTTAAAGGGGCCGCAGACTCAGGCGTCATCCATTGACGCCAAACCACATGCCCATCACAAAAATAAAATGAGGTGCTTCCGTGGAAATGTCCAAGTCCCGCTGGTACAGCCAGCTGTATGTGCAGGTGCTGATCGGTATCGTCATCGGCGCTGCAATCGGTCACTTTGAACCGCAATTCGGAGCCAAGCTTCAACCTTTTGCGGATGGCTTTATCAAACTCATCAAAATGCTGTTGGCGCCGATTATTTTCGGTACTGTGGTGGTGGGTATCGCCAAGATGGGCAGCATCAAGGAGGTTGGGCGGATCGGCGTGAAGGCGCTGCTCTACTTTGAAATCCTTTCAACCATTGCGCTGGTCATCGGCCTTATTGTGGTCAATGTCGTAAAGCCAGGCGCCGGGATGAATATCAACGCTACCACGCTTGATGCCAGCGCTATCGCCAAGTACAGCCAAGCCGCCAGTGAGCAGGGCGGGACTATCGATTTCTTTCTCAACATCATCCCGAGCACCTTCATTGGCGCATTCTCGAATGGCGTCATGCTTCAGGTCATCTTGATTTCGGTATTGATGGGCATCGCCCTCGTTCAAATGGGTGAAACCAGCAAACCGCTGATCAATACCATCGACTTGTTTCTGCAAGGGCTGTTCAAGATCGTAGCAATGGTTATGCGCCTGGCGCCGATTGGCGCCGGCGCCGGGATGGCGTTCACGATAGGCAAGTACGGCATTGGTACCTTGCTGTCACTCGGCCAGTTGCTGGTCGCGCTCTACATCACCACCTTGATTTTCATCGTGGTCGTACTAGGGACGGTTGCTAGATGGTCAGGCATGCCGCTTATGCAATTTCTGCGTTATTTCAAAGATGAAATTCTCATCACGCTTGGCACCTGCTCAACCGAGGCCGTGCTTCCGCGAATGATGGTGAAACTTGAAAAGCTGGGCTGCAAGAAGTCAGTGGTGGGCATGGTGCTACCCACTGGATATGCCTTCAATGCGGATGGCACCTGCATTTACCTCACCATGGCGGCGATTTTTATCGCACAGGCAACCAATACGCCCCTGACGTTTATGGATCAGATGATTCTGCTGGGTGTCTTCCTGCTGACCTCAAAAGGCTCCGCTGGCGTGGCGGGTGCCGGGTTCATAACCCTTGCGGCAACGCTCACGACCATCCACTCCATTCCACTGGTAGGCCTTGTCCTGCTGTTGGGCATCGACCGCTTCCTCAACGAAGCGCGTGCCGTGACCAACCTGATCGGCAACGGTATCGGCACCATCGCCATTGCCAAATGGGACAACTCCTTTGACGTCGAAGCCTGCGAGCATGAAATTGCTGCAATGAAACACCAAAAAGCAGTGCGCAAAGCACTGTTGCCGCAAAAGTAATCAGCACAGTTTACCGGTCATTTGCGCATCAACCATGGCCATGACC
Organism: Pseudomonas marginalis; assembly: GCF_900105325.1. Classification (NCBI taxonomy): domain Bacteria; kingdom Pseudomonadati; phylum Pseudomonadota; class Gammaproteobacteria; order Pseudomonadales; family Pseudomonadaceae; genus Pseudomonas; species Pseudomonas marginalis. Next base: position 377,195 of record NZ_FNSU01000002.1, on the reverse strand, counting down.
GGTCGTGATTTCCAGGTCTCGTTCAACGCGGGACGATCCCAACGAAAACCGCGAATGAAGTGGATGGAGCCGAAAAAATGATCGAGCGATCTCATCATGAATTGCGCAAGACGTTTGGTGACTTACTTCACGGAACCGCCTGTAAATTTGCCGCGTCCGTATTCGATCCTATCTCGGTTCGCATGGCATCCGACCTTGGCTTTGAGGTTGCCATCCAAGGTGGTTCCGTCGCCTCGCTTCAAGTGCTCGGGGCACCTGACATTGCACTGCTCACGCTTGATGAGTACGTCGAACAGGTTTCTAGAGTCGGGCGGGCCAGTCAAATCCCAATCATCGGCGACGCTGATCATGGGTTCGGTAACGCACTTAATGTCATGCGAACAGTGACCGAACTTCAGAAAGCCGGGGTTGCCGCCCTGACGCTGGAAGACACCCACCTACCGGCCAAGTACGACGAGCAGTCGAACGTGCTTATCGAAAGGCAAGAAGCCGCAGCCAAGATCTACGCTGCACGATTTGCCCGTTCGGATGATGCGCTCAGCATCATTGCCAGAACGAATGTGGCCGCTACCACGCTGGAAGACTCCATCGCTCGCACTGCGGCCTATCAGAAGGCCGGAGCAGATGCGATTTGCCTGGTTGGCGTTAAGGATTTCCAGCACCTGGAAGCACTCACGGCACACCTCAGCGTGCCAATCATGCTGATCAACTACGGCAATCCGGCCCTGAGCGATGTCGAGAAACTGAGTGCCGCCAATGTGCGGGTCGTGGTCAATGGGCATGCCCCTTATTTGTCCGCAATCAAAGCGACCTACGAGGCGCTGCGCGAACAAAGCGGCACACACGCAAGCGAGCTTTCCCTTCCTGAGCTGCTTTCAAAATACACGCTCTCGGATAACTATCGTGAGTGGGCCAAGACCTACTTGAAGTCAGGGTACGATTCAAATTGCCCCTGAAACAGGCGGGCGGAGTGACCACCAGGTTGCTGGCAATAGGGCTGCCCTAAAGGCTACACGTTTTTCTTCAGGCTCTCGGGGCTGCCAGCGCACAGACCATCCATCACCAGGTTCATCAATCTGGCGAGACGCGAGCGCCATTCACTCTGGGCATCCATTTGCCATATGCCAGCAATGGCTAGAAAGAAATCGTCGTTGGTAATCCCGCTACGAATAGTTCCGGCCTTTTCATTCGCCCTCAAAAGCAACTCGGCGGCGGCCTGGACTGGAGCGTATCCCGATTTCCCTGGGAACTCATAAACAGACGCAGCTTGTTGAATCGCAGCAGCGAGTCCTGCCTTTGTCATTGCGTATTCAGCGAGGCTGTCCATCCATTCCCGCAGGGCCTCCTTGGGCGGTTTTGTCGCGAGAAGCTGTTCCGCCAACGATGCCACCTGTTGCATCTCGAATTGATAGACCTCGAATACCAGTTTCTCTCGGGTGGCGAAGTGGCGATAGAACGTGCCCTGCCCCACCCCGGCCTTCTTCGCGATCGTGCTCAACGCAACCGCAGGATCGCTGGTCAGCTCGAGCACAGCGACTTCCAGTATCCGTTCGCGGTTTTTCTTGGCGTCAGAACGCATCACCAATTCGTCAGTCATGGACAAAGTTTTCCTTCATTGCATTGCTAATCGGACAATTGTCCGGTAATTTTGATCAAGCGGACACCTGTCCGTTTAAGCGTCGTTTCTGGAGTTTACTATGAACAGCACTGGCAACACGATTCTGGTTACTGGCGGCACCTCAGGCATCGGCCTCGGTCTGGCGCTCAGGCTTCACAAGGCGGGCAACACCGTCATCATTGCAGGACGTCGCAAGGCTCTGCTCGACAAGATCGTGTCGGAGCATCCGGGGATTGAATCCGTCGTGCTGGACGTCTGCGATCCACAATCCATCCAGCGCAGCTGCACAGCGCTTGTGACCAGCCATCCGAATCTGAACGTCCTTATAAACAACGCCGGGATCATGCACTGGGAGGATCTGACTGATCCGCAAAGCCTGAGCACGGCCGAAGATATCGTGACCACGAACTTACTTGGCACGATTCGTATGGTTTACGCGTTCACTCCCCAACTGATCAAGCAACCCAGTGCAACGATTGTGAATGTCAGTTCGGCGCTGGCATTCGTACCGCTGCCAGCCACACCGACCTACAGCGCAACCAAAGCTGCAGTTCACTCGTTCACTCAAAGTCTTCGAGTACAGCTGGAGAACTCGCCGGTTGAGGTTATAGAGCTTGCACCACCGGGGGTACGTACCACGTTGCTTGGGCAGGAAAACGACGAACACGCCATGCCCCTGGAGGCGTTTTTGGATGAAATCTTCGAACTGCTCGAGATCTCTCCGACCCCACGGGAACTTGTCGTCGAGCGCGCCAAGCCCTTACGGTTTGCTGAAGCAAGCGGATCACATGATGATGTGCTGAAAATGCTGGCGGGATACAAACCACCGGCAGAATGATGTCAACCGTGTGAGTAGCCTCTGCTGCCATCGCGGTCACCCGATGGCATCTCGCAGCGCCCAGGATTGATCGGCACGGCTTGATAGCTTGATTATTGTTCGTAGGTGAGGATCCAATTGAAATGAAAATCGGAATTATCGGCGCAGGCAACATTGGCGCAACGCTTGCCCGTAAGCTCGCGGCGTGCGGCCATGAAGTCAAACTGGCAAATTCAAAGAGCCCTCATACCCTTGAGAACCTTGCCAACAAAATCGGTGTACACGCGGTGACCAAAGAAGACGCGGTGTGCGACGTGGACGCCGTAATCCTCTCTATCCCCTTTGCAAAGTACCCGGATCTGCGGCAAACATTGAGCAATCTTCCCGAGAAGGTCGTCATCATCGACACCTCCAATTACTATCCAGGACGAGACGGAGCGATCAAAGAAGTGGACGACGGCAAGCCCGAAAGCGTTTGGGTAAGCGAGCAGATTGGCCGCCCGGTGGTTAAGGCATGGAATGCCGTCCTCGCAGCAACGCTTGCCGACCACGGCCAACCGGTCGGGTCTTCCTCACGCATAGCCTTACCTGTAGCTGGCGGTGACATCAATGCTGAAGCGATCGCGCAAGATCTTGTAGAGGACACCGGCTTCACCGCGCTTGCCGCGGGTAGCCTTGAAGACTCGTGGCGTCAGCAACCCGGTACACCTGCCTATTGCACCGAACTGAAGTTGCCAGCGCTGAAGGCAGCCTTGTGCGCGGCAGATAAGTTGAGGGCGCCTCAAAACCGGGATGCCCTGATGGCCACGTTCATGACGCCCGGTGGCCATTTCACACACGAGGACATTGTTGCCATGAATCGGGAACTGACCGCCTGACTATCGGATTGGAGGGACTCTTGCCTAAGGTCCCGCCTGAGTGATCAATAGGTCGCAAGCCCGTTATGAAATCTGGCGAGAGCGTTGTTCCTCCAGAATCTTTGGCAGATTGCCTTCGATCCAGTCAACCAGGCCTTCGACATGGCGGGCTACTTCAGTTCCCATAGGGGTGAGGCTGTACTCAACGTGAGGTGGCACGACCGGATAGGATTTGCGCAGGACGAAACCATCGAGTTCCAAAAACTGGAGGGTCTGCGCAAGCATCTTTTCGCTGACGCCTCCAATCTTGCGACGCAGATCGCTGAAGCGATGCGTACCCGCGAGCAAGGCCACCAATACTAATACTCCCCAGCGGCTGCTGACGTGCTGGAGCACGACCCTCGAGGGACAATCCGGGTCGAATAATTCACCGCTGCGCAGTCGGTTGGCCACTGTTGCGGGACGGGTTGCTCCAGAGGGCTCGGAATCCGGCATGCTTACTTACCTTTAGGTACGTACTTACGAAAAGTTAGTTAAGGCCCTACTCTGCCTGTTCTATCACTTTTTGTAAAAGGAACCCCTCATGATCGCCGTCACCGGAGCCACCGGCCAACTTGGCCGCCTCGTTGTCCAGCAACTCAAGCAAAAAGTACCCGCGTCCAACCTGGTCGCGCTGGTGCGCAGCCCTGACAAGGCGAGTGATCTAGGCGTGGAGGCACGTGTTGCCGACTATGACAATCCGCAAACCCTGGTCGCGGCGCTCAGCGGAGTCGACACGCTTCTACTCATTTCCTCAAGCGAAATAGGTAAGCGACTCTCACAGCATCTAAATGTCATCAACGCAGCAAGGCAGGCCGGTGTGGGTCGCGTCGTTTATACCAGTGTACTGCACGCGGATACCTCTTCATTGAGCCTCGCCGAGGAGCATCGACAAACGGAAGCCGAGCTCACAGCATCGGGGTTGGCATTCACGATATTGCGTCATGGTTGGTATACCGAGAACTACACCGGCTTTATCGCTGGCGCGTTATCGGCCGGTGAATTTATCGGCAGTGCAGGTGATGGAAAGATTGCCGCGGCGACACGGGAAGATTTTGCCCAGGCCGCTGCCGTCGTGCTGACCCGCGACGATCAAGAGGGGAAGGTCTACGAGTTGGCGGGTGACAGCGCCTGGACGTTATCGGAACTCGCAGCCGAGGTTTCTCGGCAAACGGGTAGGAACATTCCCTACAAGAACTTGCCTGAAACTGACTACGCCTCTGCGTTAATCAATTTCGGCCTCCCGGAGCCACTCGCACAGGCCCTGGCTGGCTACGATGTCAACGCATCCCAAGGCGCACTTTTCGATGATAGCCATCAGCTTTCGACGCTGATCGGCAGGGCCACGACTTCACTTTCAGCAGCAGTGGCAATCGCGCTCAAAGGGCAATGATCGCAGGACACCGTGACGCCGCCGAGCAGCCACGCCAACAAAGAGCGCAAGGGCTGTAAACCCCTGCGCACCGTTGAGCAATGGCGAATTCGGGTCAGTGACGATCGGGTGGCCAGCAAGGCTTAAGCTTATTGCTGGTGCATGATTGCTCCATACCGGCGCCCGTCAAAAATCGACGGTCGCCGATAGTTGCAAGGTACGCGGATACCCCGGGGAAAACGCACCATAAGAGGCCACGCCGGACCAGTACTCACGGTCGAACACGTTCTGTACCGTGGCGCGGAATGTCGTCGGCCGCCCTTCTATCTTGGTGGCGTAACGCGCACCGGCGTCAATGCGGGTCCAGGCGTCGAGTTCCTGGGTGTTGGCCTGGTTGACGTATTGGCTGTCGGTGTAGATCGCACCACCCGTGAGGGTGAAACCTTCCAGCCAGGGGGTGTCGTATTCCGCCCACAGGTTGGCCTGGATATCGGGCACGCCGACCGGCTTGTTGCCCTGGTTAGCGGCAGTCGCCGACTTGGTCAGCTCGCCATCGAGGAAGGTCACGCCCCCCATCAAACGGGTACCGGTGGCCACTTCGCCGAACACGCTGAGTTCCAGGCCACGGTTGCGCTGTTCGGCCTGCACCGAATACACGCCATTGGCGCCCAGTTCGCCGGCAGGTTTTTCGATCTGGAACAGCGCCAGTGTGGTCATGAAGGTGCCGTGTTCATACTTCACCCCCAGTTCGTGCTGCTTGGACTCATACGGCGCAAAGGTTTCCCCGGCGTTGCTCGCCGTGCCCGGTGCCGCATCGCCTTTGCTCAGCCCTTCGACGTAGTTGTAGTAGAGGGAGACGTCCTCCCAAGGCTTGACCACCACACCCAGCAACGGCGTGGTGGCGTTGGCGCTGTAACGCGAGCTGACGGTGCCGGCGGCATTGTAGTTACGCGACTCGATAAACTGCCGGCGTACGCCCAGGGTCAGTTGGAAACGGTCATCCAGCATCCCCAAGGTGTCGGTCAACGCCACGCCGGACAACTCCGACTCGGAGATTCGCAGCACCTTGGGCGTGTTGATGTATTGCTTGGGCGTGTCCACCGGGTGGTAGATATTGGAGAGGATTGTGGTGCCGTTGTTGATGCCCCGCGACAGCTCATCCTGGTAACGGGTCGCCATCAGCGTGGTGGTATGGGTTACCGGCCCGGTGGCGAAGAGCCCGCGCATCCCCACATCGGCGGTAGAACGGTCGACGTTGAACTTGTAATAGCCCGGGACGTTGCTGGTGTCACCCGCGTCATTGAGGATGCGCGGCACTTGGTCGGACATGCGTTTCACATCCGACTTGCCGCCCCCTGCATGGGCGAACACCGTGAGGTTGTCGCTCAGATCATATTCACCGCCGAGCAATGCGGACTGTTCCTTGGTATCCGACCAACCCCACTTTTGCGGCAGACTGGTGCGGCCATTGGGGGCGGATGGCACGTCAACGCCCGGCGCGATGGTGAACGGGCGTGAGGCACCGTCGAAGCTTTCTTTCTGGCTGATGTAGTCCAGGTTCAGGCGCAGCCGCTCGCCACGATAATCCAGGGCAATCGCACCGATCCCTACGTCGCGATGCTGGTCGTTCACCGCCGTGTCGCCGCCCTGCAGGCTGCCGTTAAAGCGCACGCCGAACTGGTTTTCCTCACCAAAACGCCGACTGATATCCAGGTGCCCGCCCGCCTGGGAATCTGACGCGTAGCTACCGGTGAACCGGGTCAGGTCTTCCTCCAGCGGCCGTTTGGGAACGATGTTGATGACCCCACCCACGCCACTGTTGGGCGAGATGCCATACATCAAGGCACCCGGTCCCTTGAGCACTTCGACACGCTCGGCATACTCGGTAAAGACCCGGTAATTGGGGGCTACGCCATACACACCGTCGTAGGCCAGCTCACCCAGGTTGCCTTCGCCGATGGCGAAACCGCGAATGAAAAACGAATCGACGATACCGCCGGTCTGGCCGGTCGAGCGCACCGAGGGGTCGCGTTCCAGGGCATCGGCAACGGTAACGGTTTGCAGGTCGGCGAGGGTTTTGGCGGTGTAGCTGGTGACGCTGAACGGCGTGTCCATCACGTCTTTGTTGCCCATCATGCCCAGCCGCGCGCCGCGCGCCACCTGTCCACCGGGGAGAACCTCGGGCAGCGCCGTCGGGCCGTTGTAGCGGCCGTCGATCGTGGTGGTGTCGAGGGTCAGGCTGGGCGTGCTGTCATCCGTGGCGGCAGGCGTTGGTGTCTCAGCCCAGGCATTGGCGCCCGCTGCGACCATGACGAAATTCAACAGGGCGGTTCGAATAGCGAGGGTTAACGCGCGTTCACCGCAGGGCCGACTGGCAACAGGCATGACGAGAGGATCCTTTCAACGAGAGAAAATGGGAATCACTCCTAATGCCAGTCGACGTGCGAAAAAGTATCACCCACCCACCTGATTTTTTTGCACGGCTCACTCGTACAGGCGATCCAGCGGGATCGCGATGACCGGTAGCGCCGGATCAAACACATGCCGTGTGGTCTTGTACGGAAAGATCTCGCCGCGGGCGATGGTGTTGAAAATCCGCGCGACCTCGAACGCGTGCCCCGTGTGCCAGTGCCGTACGCACACCCGTGGGTCCGCGTAGTCGAGCTGGATGCACGGCACCCGACACAGACCCAACTGCAACGCTGCATTCAGGCGATGGTTACCGTCCATCACGATGCCTTGCGAGCGCTCGACAATGATCGGTTCCAGCCAATGCCCTGCGCGGATAATCGAGTCGCATAGCCACTGCACATTCGCCGGGTCCACCTGTTCCGATTGCAGCACTTCGCACACCAGTCGCAGCGCAATCTGATAGGTCTGCGCAATGGCCCCTTCCTGTCCTGGCAGCATGTTCAGCAAGCTCCGGTCTTGGCGACCGCTGCGTGTCGGCGGGCCATGTCCAACAGGCGTTGCGCCTGTTCGATCAGCGGCAGGTCGACCATTTCGCCGTCAACTTGCACCGCATGGCTGCCCCCGGCCACGGCACTCATCACCCGACCCGCCCAGGCCAATTGCTGCGCATCGGGTAGAAATGCGCGCTGCACCGTCGCCAACTGCGCGGGATGGATGCACAGCTTGGCCCCGAACCCGAGGGAGCGAGCGTAGAGCGAGTCCTGGGCGACCACCGCCAGGTCGTTGATCGCCGGTGTGACTCCGTCGATCGGCGCCGGCAAACCTGCAGTGCGAGAGGCCAGCACGATGCGGTTGCGTGCGTACACAAACGCCTCAGGCACCTGGCCGCAATTGATATCCAGGGAAAAATCCAGCGAGCCAAAGGCCAGGCGTGACAGGCCGGGAACCGCAGCAATCGCCTCCACCTGCTGCAAGCCTCTGGCCGTCTCGATGATCGCGACAATGTGCAATTGGGGTTGCCACGCCAGCAACTGCTCGACCACCCGCGCCAACGCTTGCGGCGCCTCGGCCTTGGGCAGGAATACCCCGGTGCAACGCTCGGGGTAACGCATGTCGCCCAACCACGTCAGGTCCTGGCGGAACAACGCGCTGCCGACGCTGTTGAGCCGGATAAACCGCTGGCACGCCACACTTGGCGCACTCTCCTGCCACGTCCAGATGGCAGCTCGAGCAGCGGCTTTGCTATCGGGATGAACCGCATCCTCAAGGTCCAGGATGATTGCATCCGCTCCGGCCTCAGCCGCTTTGGCAAAGCGCTCCGGACGGTTCCCCGGAACGAACAGGTAGCTGATGGGAAGCAGGGCAGTCGTGATCGGACGATCAGTGTTCATAGCAGTTCTCCTTGGCGTGCATCAGTCGTGGTTTTTGCAAAATTTTCAGGGGCCTCGGGGCGGCTGAATTGCGCCTCTGTCAGCGCCCTCGCCGATCAACGTTTAACCCCTTATTGATCAATGAATTAACAACGCTTTCAAACTTGGTACGAACGCCCGCAAGAGCGTGCAAATACACGTTCGCGCAACGCTGTTCGGCCGGGATCAATTAGAAATATTTGAAAACCTTACTTGATAATCGTTCTCGGTAGCAATATTGTTCACGCCGCCAAGAGAAACTTTTCATGACCCTAGGCAAGTCTTAACGCTCACCGAAAGTATGGCCTCGCGACATCATTTAACCATCACTCAGCGGTGAGTCAGATCAAGAAAAACGGCAGTTAGTGGCCGATAGCTACACCCGTATAAACCTTATGGAATGGGGTTCTTATGCAATTGTTTTATGAACCGGTTATTACCATCAAAGCCACAGTTTCGCCTGCAGGATTCGTGTGGCATCCACCGCCAAACGCATAAGCGTTAAAAACACGACGAACGACAAGACCACATTCATCGATCTCTTCCAGAGATTTAAATATGAATGACGACGCTATAAGCGCCAGGGGATAGTTATGTCTATTGCAATAACGCGCCTCAATGAAGCGCGCACTGAAGTTCATCTTTCGAAAATGCTTAATCCATTATTGGACGCATGTATCGCACAGCTGTTACATAGCCAACCCGACAAACTGCTTGAACTCGTTGCGCAACACGGCTCCCCCCTGAATCTTGTATGGCCACACGCCTTTGCACTGAACACCGGCGCATTGCAATCCGTGCTGGAACAGCATGAAGTCCGACATGCGATCTTCTATGGCGCCAAAGCCAACAAGTCACAATGTTTACTCGGCGCAGCCAAGGCGTCCGGTATCGGCGTCGACGTTTCCAGCATTTACGAGATGCAAGCAGCACTGCGCGCCGGTGTGCCGGCCGCTCAGTTGTGTGCCACCGGCCCGGCCAAAACCGAAGATTTTCATCGGGCGCTGGTCCATGCCGGTGCACTGATCTGCGTGGATTCGCTGGAAGAGTTCGACCATTTGAAAACACTGGTCGAAGCCAGCAGCGAGACCATAAAGGCCAGGGTTTTACTGCGTTACAGGCCTAAAGCCTGTGGGACCAGCCGCTTCGGAATGGGGGCCGCGGACCTGCTGGTGTGCTTGCACTTACTGACCGGACTCAGGGCATTTTTTGACTTCGAGGGTTTCCATTTCCACCTCGGTGGCTATGGGTTCGAATCTCGAGCACAGGCCTTTCGTGAAGTGACCGATTTCGTCGATGTGGCTCGGACGATGGGGTTGGCTCCGACCATGATCGATATCGGCGGAGGTTTGCCCATCCGCTATGTCGAGCCACACGCCTACGAGCGCTTTCTACAAAACGACAATACGCCCAATCACTATTACAACCAGTCAGTACCCAAGTCTTATTACCCTTACGGCAGCAACTTGACGGCGAGCCAATGGTTAACGTTGTTTCTGGAAAGTGCCTTCTCGCCGCGACAAAACATTGCCCAGTACTTGAAAGCCAACAGCATAACCCTGGCATTGGAGCCGGGCCGAAGTCTGGTGGACCAAGCGGCAATTTCGGTATTTCGCATTACACGCAGCAAAAAACTGGCCAATAACAAAACGGTGTTATTTGTCGAAGGCAGCAGCTTCAGTGCCTGCGAAACATGGTTCGCGTCGGAATATCTGGTCGACCCGATTTTAATCAGCTCAGCGCCAACATCCGCCACACCAATGCAAGCCTATATTGCCGGGCATAGTTGCCTGGATGATGACGTCATCACCCACCGCCTGATCAACTTCACGACTTCCCCCAAGGCCGGCGACTTATTAATTTATGCCAACACCGCCGGCTATCAAATGGACTTACTGGAGAATGAGTTCCATCGTCACCCCCTGCCCCGGCGAATGGTGGCGACCTGTTGCACGTACGGTAACTACGCGTTTTCACCTGACGACTAAAGGAAGTACTTCATATGATACTGACTAAAGTTTCCGAGCTGATCGGCAATACGCCTATGTTGGGTATTTATATTCCGGGCACTGATGCCCGGCTGTTATTAAAGATAGAGAAAAACAATCCCGGCGGCAGTATCAAGGACCGCATGGCGCGCAACATGGTACTCGCCGCGCTCAAGTCCGGACGCTTGAAACCAGGTGGCGTGGTGGTTGAGTCGTCGTCGGGCAATACCGGCATCGGCCTGGCCATGGCCGCCGTCGAATTCGGCCTGCAATTTATCGCCGTGGTCGACCATCACGCGGCGCAGGACAAGATCGCGGTGATGAAGGCACTGGGCGCCGATATTCGGTTTGTCGCGGGAACTTATCGTGAAGATGAAGTCGCGGTGGTAGAGCGCCAGCGCCTGGCGGCCGAACTCGCCGAGCAGATCCCGGGGGCCGTGTTCATGAACCAGTCCGACAACGCGGCCAACGCCGGCGGCTACAGCGACTTTGTGCGGGAAACCATCGTTCAGGCCGAAGGTGTGATCGGCGCGTATGTCGGTTGCGTCGGTACCGGCGGGTCGATGACCGGGATTGCCCGAGGCCTTAAACAGCACAACCCCGACATTGTGACCGTGGCGGTGGAGCCCGCAGGTTCCATCGTTTTCGGGCATCCCGGCTATCCGTACTATCAGTCCGGTACCGGCACGCCTGCCGGGGACACAGTGGGGCTGGTGCTCGATTACAGCTGCATCGACCTGGGCGTGCAGGTCACCGACTCACAAGCCTTCGAGACCTCGCGCTATATCGCCCGCCACCTCGCCCTGCTGGTAGGCGGCTCGACCGGTGGCGCAATTTTCAAGGCCCTGGAGCTGATTCACAAAGGTGTACTGAGCGGCAATGTAGTAGTGCCGATTGCCGATGGCGGCGAAAAATACCTGCACACGGTCTTCGACGATAAGTGGCTGGAGGAACGCGACTTGCTCGACCCCGGCGTCGCGTCGCAGTTGGATGCCTGGCTGGGCAAGAACCACTGGCAGGAGTCCAGCTCCGCCCCGCTGCAACTGAGCGTCGCATGACCCTCTTTCGACCAAGGAGCGCCTCTGAATGAAACCGCTGAAAGTCGCCATTTGCGGCGGTGGCCGAACAGGTCATCTCAACGCCATTCTGTTCAAGCAACTGCCTGACGTCCAGGTTTCGCTGCTGACCAGCAACCTGGAAGTCGTCGACCACCACACGCGGCAGGTGCCGCTCCAGGCCCTGCTGCCGGACGGCTCCACATTGAACGCCCGGCTGGATCGGGTGACCGCCGAGGCCAGGCCCGCCGTCGAAGACGCCGACATCGTCATCATCACGGTGCCAGCCCATGCCCGTGCCAAAACCCTGCAGGCCATCGCGCCGCACTTGAGCACGAGCAAACCGGTGTACATCGGTGCGATTCCGGGCTTCTGCGGGTTCGACTGGCTGGCCGAGGCCACACTGGCAAACCACCCGAACCTGGTGATCTGGGGCATGAAGGACGTACCTCATACCGCCTTCGATCTCACCCCCGGTAGGTCGATAAAAATGGGCGGCGGCAAAAGCCAGTTATATGTCGCGACCCATGCCCGCGAATCCCAGGTGTCGCGCCAGCACTTGCACGACATCCTCACACGCCTCTACGGCCCTTGCGTCACGCTGCTCGATCACTACCTGGAGATCACCCTGACGCCCGGTAACCCGATCATGCACAGCTCGGTGATCTACGGGTTGATCGGCCCCTACGGGCAATGGCACCGCAAGATCTTTCCCCAGCGCCTGTGCTGGTGGACGGAGTGCCCCGAACTGGGCGCCTACTTCCTGGAACGCATGGATCAGGAAAGCCAGGAACTGTGCGCGGTCATCAGTGCGCGCATGGGCGTCGACCTGTCGTCCGTCAAATCCTTGAAACAGGAAATCGTCGAGGCGTACGGCGATCAGATTCGCGACCAGAGCAGCATGTTGTCCATTCTGCGCACCAACCAGGCCTACAACGACATCCTCGCGCCCATGGTGCCAGCCGGTGATAACCGCGCCGGGTATGTGATCGAGCGTGAGAGCCGTGCGTTCAACGAAGACGTCGCCTATGGCCTGGTGCTGCTGGTGGAAATGGCCAGGCGTTTTGAACTGAAAGTGCCCTATATCGAAGAAGTCCTGCACTGGAGCGTTGCCTACATGCAAGGCCTGCGCGACTCGGCGCTGGATTACTTCCCGAGCCAATGGCCTCGCACGGCATAACCCTTTTAATGAATGACTCAACGAGCAGAGAGCTGATATGGATGACCTCAACACCTTGATCGCCTACTCCCGCAAGAACGCCCTGCGCCGGCTGATTCGTTGCTTGTTTGCGGAAAATATCCTGGATCGTTCGGCGCTGGCGTTTACCCACGACGGCCAGCAGGCCACCTACCCGCTCAAGCAGAACGGCGCGCAGCTGTTTTTCTCCGAGATTGCGCTGGGCCCGGCCGACACGCTGGTCAATGACGGCGACGTGGTGCTACTGACGGCCGAAGGCGTGCGCCAGGTGATCACCCGCCATCAGGACCTGCTGGATGTACTGCGCGACAGTTTCGACTTCGAGCCCAGCGACGAAGGTGTGGCCGGTCTCAAGTCGGATATGGAAAACAGCCTGCTGAACGACGCCCACGCACGTCAGTTCCGCCAACACTGGAACGCGCGCCTGGCGCAGGCCGCTCAACGCCAGGGCCTCAGCAGCCTCACCGATTACCTGCGTCGGCATGCAAGCACCAAGGACGCCGCGATCTTGCTGGATCAGTGGGGCTCGCTGGAAGGCCACCCCTACTACCCGACCTGGAAAGCCCGCCCCGGGCTGAATGACGCTGAGGTCGAGCAACTGTCTCCGGAGTTCAACGCCCAGGTGCCCCTGCGGATAGCCGCCTTGCGTGCCGACATGGCCAAAAGCGAAAGCATGCCTCACGTGACCAACTACCACGCCTGGTTCGCCAGCAATTTCCCGGCACACTGGGAGCAATGGAAAGCGGCGCTCAACGCCAAAGGCCTGGATGAAACGCAATGGCTGCCCCTGCCGATTCATGCCTGGCACTTGCAGGCCTATGTGCTCAAGACGTTTGCTGCGGAAATCGAAGAAGGCCTGCTGATCACTGAGGGGCCGGATATTCAGACGCTGCCGACCATGTCATACCGCACGATGATGCCGGTCCTGGACCACGCTGCACCGCTGATCAAATTGCCCATCGCGTTGTGGATGACCAGCGAGTTGCGCAGCCTGCAAGCCAAGTCGATCCATATGGGGCCGCGCATCAGCACAGTGATCACGCAAATCCTGGAAGCCGAAAACGGTTTCGACCAGCAACTGGAAATCTTCCCGGAAGAAATCGGCGTGCGCTACCGCCACGCAATCACCCAGGACGACGTACCGGGAAAACACCTGTCCGTGGTGTTTCGTGCCAGCCGGCAAGCGTTCGAACGCAGCGATGAGCGTCTGCCGATCACGGTGGCTTCGTTGTTCACCCGTTTACCGGGCAGCGGTCGGCCGCTGTTTACCGACCTGATCGAACGCGACGGGGTGCGTGCCGACGCCGCCAGCGTAGAACAGTGGTTTCGCCACTATGCCAAGGTCGTCACCCACCCCGTGGTGGCAATCTATCTGCTGTACGGTATCGGGCTCGAAGCGCACCAGCAGAACACCATGGTGCTGTTCTCACCCGATGGCGTGCCGCGCAGCCTGCTGATCCGCGATTTTGGCGATGGCAGAACCTACGCCCCCCTGCTGGAAGAACGCGGTTATACGTTACAGCCGCATGTGCAGCCTGGCATTCTGCCTACGGTATTTAGCGGCGATATCGAGCCGGTGCGCATGTTTGTACTGGACGCCGCGTTCCTCACCCACTTGCATGAAATGGCCCTGTGGCTGACCAAGGAGTACGGCATGGACAACACACGTTTGTGGGCAATATTGCGCGAGGAAACCGAAAACGCCTTTGCCGCCGTGCGCGAGCGGGTCTCGCCGCAGGTGTGGGAGGTCGAGCGCCAGGCCTTTGTCGAGGATCCATGGCCTACCCGTTCGTTACTGCGCATGCATTTGATGCAGTATTCCAACTATCGTTTGCAGCACACCCTGACCAACCCGCTAGCTGCCGTTTAATCACTGAGGCCGTCTCATGTCCCAAGCAGGTGCCATCCAGGGTTCGCGTGTAAGAATCCTCATTTATCTTCTGTTCGCGATCCAGCTGGTCTCCATGGGCGCGATGGAAATGAGCGGGCCGTTCTGGCCCGTGCACCTGCGCGGGCTGGCGTCCTCGGAGTCGGTATTCAGCTTCGCCAGCATCGCCGTGTACGTCGGGCCGATGCTGGGCATCATGCTGACCAGTGCATTCTGGGGCCGTATCGGCGATCGCTACGGCCACAAGCTGATGATGATCCGCGCACTCGCGGGGTTGTCCCTGACCCAGCTCGGGCTGGCCTTTTTCAGTGACATCTGGGTCATCCTGGTCCTGCGTTTTCTGCAGGGCGCCTTTGCCGGCTATATAGCCCCGGCGCAGGCTTACGGGGTCAGTATCGAAGCGCCGTCGCGGCGGGCGCGGTTATTCGCGATCCTGCAGATATCGACCAATGTCGGCTCACTGCTCGGTGCGGTCGTAGGCGGCCTGATCCTCGATTACGCGACGTTTTTCTGGATCAACATCGTCGCCTCGGTGCTCTGTGCACTCTGTACCGTCATCGCCGCCGTGACCTTGCCGGATGTGCCTCCCGTACCAAAAAAGCCGACGGTGGCCACCCGCACGCCGGTCGCAGGCACCGACAGCGTATGGCGCAGCTCTCCGCTGCTGTCGCTGCTGTGCGTCATGGGCATCCTGCTGCTCGCGCGCATGCTGCCGCAGACCTCGTTCTCGCTGTATGTGAGCTCGACGTTCGAGGTCAACAACTCCGTCGTCGGCTTGTGCTACGGGTTGCTGGCGCTGGGCTTCATCCTGTCGGCAACGGCATGGTCGCGCTACTTCGAGCATCGTTCCCAGGCAGAAACCCTGCAACGCATCACATATGTCGTCATGGGCTGCATCGCCCTGACCGCCGTGGCGGGCGTAACGCGCAGCGCCGTGGTATTTATCGTCGCCTACTTCATTTGGGGGGTGCTGCTAGGGGCGACCACCCCCGTGCTGATGGCGTTGGTCTCGAAAACCGCCGACAGCTCGCGACAAGGCTACGTACTGGGTATTGCCCAAAGCACTGCGCAGTTCGCCTCGATTGCCGGCATCTCCATCGGTGGCTTGCTGAGCCAGGTCTACGGCCTGCAATACACCTATCTTTTCGTGTGCCTGGCCTATGCAGTGGCGCTGATTCCCATGGTCGCGCTGCGGTACTGGTCGGTGTCCGCGCCGTCCAATGGCGTTGCAGGCAGCGACTGAACAAGGAGTAAGGGTTTGAACATTGAACAACTGCGTGCCGATACACCGGGTGTCGAGCATCTGATCCATTTCAATAATGCCGGTGCGGCGCTGATGCCTGAGCCGGTGGTCCAGGTCATGACCGGGCACCTGCAACAGGAAGCCCGCCTCGGCGGGTATGAAGCGGCCGCCCGATGCGCGCCTGAACTGGACAATGTCTACACCGCCGTCGGGCGCCTGATCAATGCGCACCCCACTGAAATCGCAGTGGTCGAAAACGCCACCCGAGCCTGGGACATGGCCTTCTATTCACTGGCGCTCAAGCCCGGCGACGCCGTGCTGACCTCCATGACCGAATACGCCGGCAACTACATCCCATACCTGCAATTGAGGCAGCAGCGCGGGATCGAGATCCGGATCATCCCCAACGATGAACACGGCCAGGTGTGCCTCGCAGCCTTGGCGGCCATGCTTGAAGACGAGCGCGTCGCCCTGGTATCGCTGCCGATGATCGCCACCAACGGCGGGCCTGTGCAACCCGTCGAGCAGATCGGTGCCCTCGCCCGGGCGGCGGGTGTGTTGTTCCTGCTGGACGCTTGCCAGGGAGTGGGCCAGGTGCCGATCGATGTGCAAAAGATCGGCTGCCATATGCTCGCCGCCACCAGTCGAAAATACCTGCGCGGGCCGAGGGGCGTGGGGTTCCTGTACGTAGAACAATCCCTGTGCCAACGCCTGGAGCCGGTTTTTCTGGACCTGCATGCGGCGTCCTTGCTCACGGCAGACAGCTTTGAAATTCGTGCGGATGCGCGACGTTTTGAAAATTGGGAATGCAATGTTGCGGCCAAGCTGGGCCTGGGGGCCGCAGCGGAGTATGCGTTGGCGCAGGGTATCGAACCGATATGGCAGCGCATCCAGCACCTGGCGGGTTACTTACGCCATCGACTGACCGACGTGGCGGGTATCACCTCGCAGGACCTGGGCCCTGTAAAGTCCGGCATCGTCACCTTCAGTCATCGCCACCACAGCGCCCCACAGGTGCAGCAGTGGCTCGCAGCGCAACCCAAACGCATCAACGTGAGCACTTCGACAGCAGGCTCGACCCTGCTCGACATGCAGCAGCGGGGCTTGCTTGAGGTCAGCCGTGCATCGGTTCACGCTTACAACACCGAAGCTGAAATCGATTTGCTGATTGACGCCTTGATACGCCTGTCACACGCCTGATCACGGGACACGATGGCGCTTGCGCTCAAGCTGGTTTGTCAACTAGCATTGGGAATACTTCTCAATTACAAACAAATCTGCCGCCATGAGCGAAATCTCTTCCGCAAATCATCTCAATCACCTGCGCGCCATCGAGGCCCTGTACAGCGGGCATCACGGCTGGCTGTATGCCACGCTGAAGAGAAAACTGGGTAACGCCATGGATGCGGCGGATCTGGCGCAGGACACCTTCACCCGGATCCTCGCCTCACAAGTCACGGTGATTGACCAGCCACGGGCGTACCTGAGCTGCGTGGCCAAGGGCATCCTGGTCAACTGGTACCAGCGCAAGGCACTCGAACGCGCCTACCTGGATGCGCTGGCGAACGTACCCACCCACGAAGCGCCGTCGCCCGAGGCGCACTTCATG
The DNA here is from genome assembly GCF_900105325.1 of Pseudomonas marginalis. Lineage (NCBI taxonomy): Bacteria > Pseudomonadati > Pseudomonadota > Gammaproteobacteria > Pseudomonadales > Pseudomonadaceae > Pseudomonas > Pseudomonas marginalis. Next base: position 359,690 of record NZ_FNSU01000002.1, on the reverse strand, counting down.
GTGCTGGAAACCCTGCACGAAATCGACGCCATGCTCGATACCCTGGCGCCCTTGGTCAAGCGCGCCTTCCTGCTGTCGCAGATCAACGGCCTCAAGTACGACGACATCGCCGAGCAACTGGGTGTATCGCTGATCACCGTCAAGCGCTACATGAAACAGGCCTTCGTACAGTGCCTGATGCTGGTGGAGTGAATGCTCGGTCTGCGCAAGGAGCCGCCGCTGGACCCGCAGGTACTCGAAGAAGCCGCCGAGTGGCTGATGCGCTTGAGCGAACGCGAACTGAGCGAGCACGAGCGCGCCGAATGGGAGCGCTGGAAGGTCAGCAGCCCGGAGCGGGATCGCGCCTGGTCCCGTGCGCAATTGCTGCAGAGCAAGTTCGGCGGCCTGCCGCCCGCCCTGGCGATGTCGGCGCTGGACCGGCCAGACAGCCCTGAACGTCGTGCAGCACTGGGCAAGCTGGCGATCCTGCTGGCGCTGGCGCCCGCGGGTTGGGGGAGCTGGAAGCTGGCGCAATCGCAGCAATGGTCAGCGGACTATCGCACCGACGTTGGCCAACGCCGCGAACTGACCCTGGCCGATGGCTCACGTATCACCCTGAACACCGCCACCGCCATCGACGTCGTATTCGACGACCGTCAACGGCTTATTCACCTGCGCGAGGGCGAAATCCTGGTGCAGACCGCCGTGGACACCGCCCCCCTGCCCCGGCCGTTCCTGATCAGCACCCGCCAGGGAAGCATGCAGGCGCTGGGCACACGGTTTACCGTGCGTGAAGTCAGCCCCCGCACCCATCTTGCGGTCATCGACGGCGCGGTGCGGGTGATATTGGCCGATAACCGCCAGACCCCGCCGCTGATCGTCAATGCAGGGCAGCGCACCGACTTCTCCTCACAGACCTTTGGTGACCTGGCGCCGACCGATCGCTACATCGGTTCATGGACCCAAGGCATGTTGATGGCCGACAAGATGCGCCTGGCGGATTTCGTCGCGGAACTGACGCGCTACCGCCGAGGTTTCCTGCGCTGTGATCCGGCCATCGCCGACTTGCGCATTTCCGGGGCCTTTCCGATCAGTGATACCGATCGCACCTTGAGCATGCTGGTGCACACTTATCCCGTGCTGGCGAACAGTCATTTGCGCGGTTACTGGGTCACCCTGTCGCCCGCCTGACTCTCACGCAAAAATAAACGGCGGCCGGGGTGATACTTTTTTCGATCTCGACTGGCAAAGACAGGAACAGCCTTTTCCTCTCGTCCATGGGTCATCCTTTCATGCTCGTAGCACGGCCCCTGCGTCCGGCTCGTCCGCTCAAACCGATGGTGCACGGCGTTGTGCTCAGCCTGCTGCTGGCCGGAGCCATGTGCCCGGTGGCGTTGGCGGATGCACCGGCCCAATTGGACTCAGTCGCTGTGCAGGCCTACCACATTGCCCCCGGCCCGCTCGGCGCGACGCTCTCAAGCTTTGCCGTGGACGCCGGTATTGCCCTGTCTTTCCAGCCGTCGATCACGGAGGGCCTGATCAGCCCCGAACTGAACGGCACCTACTCCACGCAGGAAGCCGTCACGCGTTTGCTCGAAGGCAGCGGCCTGGAGATGGTGTTGCGCAGCGATGGCAGCTACACCCTGGTACTGCGCCGGCTGACGCTGTCGGCGACCACGGTGGAGGCGGCGCAAAAACACACCGATAGCCTGCCGCCGGTGTACCCGGGCGGCCAGGTGGCCGAGGGCGGGCGTCTCGGCCTGCTGGGCAATACGGATGTGATGGACGCGCCGTTCAGCATCAGCACCTATACCGCGTCATTGATCAAAGACCAGCAGGCGACCACCGTGGGCGACGTGCTGGAGCGCGACTCTTCGGTCCGCTCCACCGGCCAGACGGGAGGGATCGTCGACTCATTCTTTATCCGCGGCTTTCCGGTGGGCGAAGGCAACCTCGGGGAACTGGCGTTCGACGGTGTGTACGGCGTGGCCTCCAATTACCGGGTATTCACCGACTACGCCGAACGCATCGAAGTGGTCAAAGGCCCTGGCGCCCTCCTCTACGGCATGTCCCCCAACAGCGCCGTCGGTGGCGTGATCAACGTGGTCCCCAAGCGCGCCCTGGACGAGGACCTGACCCGCGTCACGGCCACCTATGCCCAGGACCGACAACTGGGCACCCATATCGACCTGAGTCGGCGGTTTGGTGAGGACCGGCGATTCGGCATGCGCGTCAACGGCCGCGTGCAGCAGGGTGACACTGTCATCGACAAGCAATCGCGGGATGTCGGGGTCAGTGCCATCGCCCTGGATTACCAGGGCGATCGCCTGCGCACCAGCCTGGACCTGATCAACCAGCAAGAGCAATTCGACGCGGCGTCACGGCCCTTCCTGATCGCGCCCGGCGTGCCGATTCCCCACGCCGCCAACGGGCGTACCAACGTCAGCCAGGCGTGGGGCTGGTCCAAGACCCGCGACGAGTCGGCATTGCTGGGTGGCGAGTATGACGTGAGCGACGCACTGACCCTGTTTGCCCATGCCGGCGGTGGGAAGTCGAACGTGGCACGCCTTTCCGACCAGACCCCGACCATCATCAACACCGCCGGCGACACCTCGTCGATCCCCGGCTATTACAAATTCAAGGTCCGGCGCTACACGGTCGACAGCGGTGCCCGACTGCGTTTCGACACCGGGCCGATCAGCCACAGCACCACGCTGCAAGTGACGCGCTATCGCGACGAGTTGTCGCGCGGCATTATTTCCGGCCCGCCGATCCTGTCGAACATTTACCACCCTGTCTCACGACCCGAGGCCGACATTGCTACGCCTGCCACGCCGAAAGTCTCGGCGACCGAATTGTCCGGCGTCGCCGTTGCCGACACCTTGTCGATGCTCGATCAGCGCCTGCAGGTGACGGCCGGCCTGCGCAAACAGACCATCCGCTCCAACAACTACGACGCGGCGGGTACGGTGACCACGGCTTACGACGACGGCAGGACCACGCCGCTGTTCGGCGCAGTTGTCCGGCCCTGGGAGCATGTGTCGTTCTACTACAACTACCTGGAAGGCTTGAGCAAAGGCGATATCGCCCCCGCCACGGCCTCGAACGCGGGCCAGATCTTTGCCCCCTACGTCTCACGCCAGCATGAGGTGGGGGTCAAGCTCGACTACGGCACGGTCATGTCCACACTCGCGCTGTTCCAGATCACCAAACCCAGTGGCGAGCTGTCAGGTACCACCTTTGCGGTACAAGGCGAACAGCGCAACCGCGGCCTGGAGCTGAACGTATCCGGTGAGGCCGGCCAAGGCACACGCCTGCTGGGCGGGGTGACGCTGCTGGATGCGCAACTGACCAAAAGCGCGGTTGCGGCCAACCGGGGCAACACCCCAGTGGGGGTGCCGAAGGTGCAAGCCAACCTCTGGGCCGAGTGGGACGTGCCCTGGGTCGAGGGGCTGACGCTAACCAGCGGGGCGTTGTACACCGGCAGCCAATATGTGAACCAGGCCAACACCCAGCAGTTGGACCCCTGGACCCGCTTCGACATGGGCGTGCGCTACAGCACGCGCATCGCCCAGCGGCCGACGACCTTTCGCGCCACGGTACAGAACGTGTTCGACCGTGAGTATTGGTCGGGGGTCGCTTCCTATGGTGCGTTCTCTCAAGGCTCGCCACGCACCCTTCTACTGTCGACCACGGTCGATTTCTGAAACCTTCGGCCCGGCACGGCAAGCTGCACCGCCACCCGGCCCGACCACTGCAAAGGCTTTAACCATGGTTACCATTGTTCGACGCAGCCACGCCTTCGCCGGGCTGCTGCTTGCGGGTTTGTTGGGATGGGCTCTGCCGTCGACGGCCGCCGAGCCGCAGGCACCACGCAGCACCGTCACCGATTTGCTCGGGCGCCAGGTCAAGGTGCACCTGCCGGTCCGGCGGGTGATTCTCGGGGAAGGCCGTCAGTTGTACCTGGTTGCCGCGCTGGATACGCAAAACCCCATCGAGCGAATCGTCGGCTGGCGCAAGGACCTGATCCAGTCCGACCCGGACACCTATGGCGCTTACCTGCGTAAATTTCCCGCCATCGCCAAAATCCCCACCTTTGGCGGCTTTGAAGACGGCACCTTCGATATCGAGCAGGCCATCTCCCAGCGCCCGGACGTGATCATCCTCAATATCGAGGCCCAGCACGCGACCGAGGACGCCCGCTATATCGAAAAGCTCGATGCCCTGGGGATTCCAGTGGTGTACGTCGACTTTCGCAACCACCCGATGCAGAACACCGAACCGACCATGCGCCTGTTCGGCCAGTTGTTCGGCAAAGAGGCGCGTGCCGAAGCGTTTATCGACTTTCGCAACCAGCAGATCCGCCGCGTCACCGACGTGATCACCGCGCAACACCCTTCGCGCCCCAGCGTGTTCATCGAGCGTATCGGTGGCTACACCGACGATTGCTGCCTGAGTTTCGGCAATGAAAACTTCGGTCTGTTCGTCGATATGGCGGGGGGCAATAACATCGCCAGAGGCGTTATTCCCACCACCTTTGGCCAGCTGAATCCCGAGCAAGTGATCGTCGCCAACCCGGAACAGGTGGTGGTCACCAGTGCCAACTGGGAAGCCTTTGCCCCCGGTGGCCACTGGGTCGGGGTGGGGCCCGGTGCCGACATGGCCCAAGCCCGGCGCAAACTGGCCTGGTATACCCAACGCCCGGCCTATGCCGGGATCAAGGCGCAGGATGACCAGGCGTTCCATGCCATCTGGCACCAGTTCTACAACAGCCCTTATCAGTTCGTGGCCATCCAGCAGTTGGCCAAGTGGTTTCATCCGACACTGTTTACCGACCTGGACCCTGAAGCCTCGTTTCGCGAATTGCACGAGCGATTCCTGCCGGTGCCCTATGAGCCGGGTTACTTCGTGAGCCTCAAGCCATGAGTGCCGTGATCCAACGCGACACCTACCGGGCCCTGGTGCTGCGCAAACGCCTGATCCTCGGTGGCCTGCTCTTGCTGCTGTTGTGCAGTGTGCTGCTTGACCTGGCCCTGGGGCCGGCGCGCTACAGCTTCAATGAAGTACTCGGTGCACTGTTTGCGCCGGACAGTGCGCCGGCACAGGTTCGCGTGGTGATGTGGGACATCCGCCTGCCGATCGCCCTGATGGCCGTTGCCGTGGGTGCGGCGTTGTCACTGGCCGGCGCGCAGATGCAGACCATCCTCAATAACCCGCTGGCCAGCCCCTTCACCTTGGGCATTTCCGCCGCCGCCAGTTTTGGTGCAGCCATGGGGCTGGCGTTTGGTGTGGCGCTGTTTCCGTTGGCGGCGCAGTACATGGTGCCGGTCAACGCGTTCATCATGGCCATGCTGTCGGCGTTGCTGATTCACTTCCTGAGCATGCGTCGCGGGGTCACCGCGGAAACCATCGTGCTATTGGGTATTGCCCTGGTCTTCACGTTTAACGCGTTATTGGCCCTGGTGCAGTTTTTCGCCACCGAGCAAGCCGTGGCGGCCGTGGTGTTCTGGACCATGGGCAGCCTGACCAAAGCCACCTGGCCCAAACTCGGGGTGATCTGCCTGGTGATCGTGATCACCCTGCCGATCTTTGCCAAGCGCGCCTGGGCCCTGACCGCACTGCGACTGGGGGACGACAAGGCCGCCAGCTTCGGGATCAACGTACGCAGCCTGCGTTTTCAGACGCTGATCATGGTCAGCCTGCTCGCCTCGTTCCCCGTGGCCTTTGTGGGCACCATCGGCTTTATCGGGCTGGTCGGCCCGCATATTGCGCGGATGTTGATCGGCGAGGACCAACGCTTCTTCCTTCCGGCCTCGCTGCTGACCGGCGCACTGATTCTGTCCGCCAGTTCAGTGGTGAGCAAAACCCTGATCCCCGGCGCCATCTTCCCGATCGGGGTGGTCACTTCGCTGATCGGCGTGCCGTTCTTCATATCACTGATCCTCAGCGGGAAGAAAAACACATGGTGAAGATTCAGCTGCAAGACCTGGGTGCCCGCTATGGCCAGCGCACGATCATCCGTGGCGTTACCACCGCCGCGTTCACCGGCGGCCAGGTGGTCGCGGTGGTGGGGCCCAATGCGGCGGGCAAGTCCACCTTGTTCAAACGCATGGCCGGGCTGATCGACGGGCCTGGACAGGTGATCCTGCAGGACTCGAAAAAGGGCCGGCAGGGCATCTGCTACATGCCCCAGGGCTTGAATGCCAGTGCGCGGTTGACGGTCTACGAATCGGTACTCCTGGCCCGCAAGCAACTGTCGCCGCAATGGACCGTCCACGATGACGAGTTGAACCTGGTCGACGAAATGCTCGAGGCCCTTGGCATCAGCGACTTGTCCTTTCGCAACCTCGGCGAACTCAGCGGCGGCCAGCAGCAACTGGTGTCCATCGCCCAGACCTTGGTGCGCGAACCGGAAGTCCTGCTGATGGACGAACCCACCAGCGCCCTCGACATGCATCGCCAGGTGCAAGTGTTGAACTTCATGGGCGCACTGGCCCGCCAACAGCAGGTCATCGTGTTTATTGCCCTGCATGACCTGAACCAGGCGTTGCGCTTTGCCGACCAGGTATTGGTGATTGCCGACGGCACCGCCCAAGGCAGCGGCGCGAGTCATGAGGTGATCACCGAACGCATGCTGCGCGAGGTGTACCAGGTTGAGGCGCGGATCGAGCAGTGCAGTCGGGGACAACGGCATATTTTGATCGACGGCATAACTTGACCGCGTACCCAGCACGAGCCATAGATTGATGCGAGAACATGCCGATAGCCGAAACCCGCGTCGTCAGCTTGGCTTGTTTCGTCCTCGCAGTGACTCCAGGCTTAACCCTCATTGACCGCGCGTTCGCATTGCACCTTCACAGGTCAGGCAACGACACGCTCTGGAGCGCCGTCAGCCCAAGCAACAGGTACCCTGGCTACTGCCGACGGCGCCAGGTCACTCACGCTATCAAGTCGACCAATTTGCTCCGCAGAGAGCTGCAGTGTCAGCGCTCCAAGGTTATCGGTAAGTTGGCCAAGTGAGCGCGGGCCGATAATGGGAACCGCACCATGCGTGCCTGCCCAAGCAATGGCAACCTGGCCCGGGCTGACGCCGTGTTCACCCGCTATAGCGACTACCGCGTCCAGCGTCTGCGTGCGCTGTGCCGAGTTCTCCGGCTGGAACACACGCCCTGCGAACCCTTCAGCACGCCCCTTTTCACCTTGCCGGTACTTTCCGGTCAACATACCGCCCCCCAGGGGCGACCACGTCACGATGCCGAGACCGAGCGCATGCGATGCCTTGAACAAATCGGCCTCGGGCTCGCGATGCACCAAGCTATGTTCGAATTGTGCAGCCGCAATCGGAACGGCATGGGACAGTTCGGCCAACGTGACCGCACGGGCGAGGCGCCAGGCGGGGAAGTTCGACAGGCCCGCGTACAGGATCTTGCCGGCACGCGCCAGGTCCTCGAAGCCTCGGACGATTTCCTCAAGGGGCGTGGTGCCATCCGGGTGATGCGCCCAGTAAATATCAATCCGATCGGTTTTGAGCCGTTTCAGGCTTGCCTCCACGGAAGCCACCATGGCCTTACGGCTGTTGCCGGTGACCAGTCGGTTCGCATTCTGCACTGCGCCACTGCTGAACTTGGTGGCGAGCACAAAATCCTCACGCCGCCCTTCCAGCAATGTACCGAGCAGTTCTTCGGATTGCCCGAATTGGTAGACGTCAGCCGAATCGATGAAGTTGCCGCCAGCTTCGGCATAAGCGTTGAACACAGCTTTGCTGGCGTCGGGATCGGCGCCATAACCCCAGCCTGTGCCGAAGTTGCCCGTGCCGAGCGCCACCTGTGAAACCTGCAAACCGGTCTTTCCAAATGATGTGTACTTCATGCTGTGCTCCGTCAATTGAATCGGCCCTGTTGTCGGGATCGACTGGGCGCATGACCGCCTCGATAGCGTTCCCCCGCGCTTTAGTGACTTTCATCTTCAAGATCTGTGTAGATAGGCCAGCAGTGAAGCCTATAGCCTTCATTGATGTCAATCGCAATCAAAGATCTTGACGACGAAGATTATGATCGACATCATTGAGGTGCTTGCCTCACCAGGGTGCTGGAAATTTGCGCGCCCATCTGACCGCGCCCACCTGCTTTCGTCGAGGCGGGCTTGGCCTTCGAGTTTGCCGCCATGGTCCAGGAAAACCTCGCTGGGACGCGCAAGGACAAGGGCATCGTCACCTTCAACTACCCTCAGGTGGGTCGCAGGCGAACCCAAGGTTTTCCAGCTGGGTCAACTGATTTAGCACAACGCACGTGGTCACCTGACCAGGAGAAGACGATGACATTCAAGGCACTGCTCGCCAGCAAGACCGGTGACACCCTTTCAACCCGCTTGGTTGACTTTGAGGACGAGGATTTGATGCCGGGCGACGTCACCGTCGCGGTCGAATACTCAACGGTGAACTACAAGGACGCGATGGCGCTCACTGGCCGGTCACCGATCATCCGCAAGTTTCCGCTGATTCCGGGGATCGACTTTGCCGGGGTCGTAGAGTCGTCGACCTATCCCGGCATTGTGGCCGGCGACCGTGTGCTGGCCAACGGCTGGGGACTCAGCCAGACTCACCACGGCGGCTTCGCCCAAAGGGCACGGGTGAGCGGTGATTGGCTGGTCAAGGTTCCCGCAGCGTTTTCGGCCCGGGATGCCATGGCCATCGGCACAGCGGGGTACACCGCAATGCTGTCCGTGCTGGCACTGGAACATGGCGGTCTGACGCCTGCGCGCGGCGACATCCTGGTGACCGGCGCCAATGGCGGCTCTGGATCGGTGGCGATTGCCCTGCTGTCCAAACTGGGCTATCGCGTGATCGCGTCGACCGGGCGGCTTGAAGAAGCCGATTACCTGCGCGCGCTCGGCGCGAACGAAATCATCGACCGCCACACCCTGTCCGCACCGGGCGCACCGATTTCCGAAGAGCGCTGGGCGGGCGCCATTGACTCGGTCGGCAGCCATACGTTGGCTAACGTGCTGGCGCATACCCGGTATCGTGGCGTGGTCGCGGCCTTCGGACTTGCACAAGGCGCGGATCTGCCCGCCTCTGTGCTCCCCTTCATCCTGCGCAACATCACCCTTGCTGGCATTGATTCGGTCAATGCGCCTCAGCAGATACGGCTGCAGGCTTGGTCGCGCCTTGCCAGTGACTTGGATCTGGACAAGCTTGCCCGAACCTCAAAGGTGGTTGGCCTCGGCGATGTTCCTGACATCGCCAGCCGCGTGCTCGCAGGGAAAATTCAGGGGCGCACCATCGTTGACGTGAACGCGTGACGGGGCGGCGGGGTTTTCCAGTGCCACCACGAGTTCTTGCCCGAAGCGCTGCCTCTGCTGGCGAAAATCGATGATCAACCGAGGATCGACCGCTTGCTCTCTCGCACCCCCATGAAGCGCATCGGCAGGCGCGCTTGAGGTCTCCCGGACTATTGCTCGCTGCCTGGCGATACCGGCAAGGAAGCCGATATCCGGGCGTGGCAAACCTCGAGTATTTCATCGGCGAGCGGCGAATCATCCGGACACGCTCGCGACAACACCATCGCGCCAACGGCATGAGCCAGTACGTCGATCATCTTCGCTCTCGTCTCGCCCGGCGCAGCGTCTTCGACGGTCGGAGACTTTTGCACCAGCGCTTGCAGCATGCGGTCTATGCCTTCGGCGAATGCACGCTTCAGCTCATCCGACTGACGCGCGGCGTCTCCACACAGGGCCGCCATGGTGCAGCCCTCGCCACGCCGGTCACGGTGATCCCTCGACACGTAGATATCGATGAACGTCTGAATATCAAGCGCCTCGGTGCCGGCGAGCGACCGGGAAAGACTGCTGGCTGCAGCCTCGGCCATCAGATCGGCCTTTGAGCCGAAATGTTTGTAGAAACCTCCGTGGGTGAACCCGGCGGCCCCCATGAGATCCACCAAACCTACGCCGTCAAACCCCCGCTCACGAAACAACACGGAGGCCGTCTCGACGATGTGCTCGCGATTTGCCTGCGCCTGCGCTTTGGTCACTTTCACCTGCGATACCTCGAACTTGCACAAAAAACCTACGCCCATAGTACATAGATGTTGATTGCAATCAAAATAATTGACAGCTTTGATTATGATCACCATCATAAAGGCAAACCAAATCCCTCTTCCGCCACAGCCACAGAAGACACCTCACATGACCGATCAAAATCTGTTTACTGCCTATACCCTTGGCTCACTGACCCTCGCCAACCGCATCGTGCTCGCGCCCCTGACGCGCAATCGCGCCGGCACTGGACTGGTGCCCAGCGAGTTCGCCCCCACTTACTACAGCCAGCGCGCTTCGGCCGGACTGCTGATCACCGAGGCCACCCAGATTTCGGCGCAGGCGCAGGGTTACCAAGACACACCCGGTCTTTACACCCAGGCGCAGATCGACGGCTGGCGCCGGGTTACCGAAGCGGTGCATGCCAAGGGCGGCAAGATTTTTGTGCAGCTGTGGCACGTTGGCCGGGTTTCCCATGTGGACCTGCAACCGGGCGGTGCCGCCCCAGTAGCGCCGTCGGCCATCCGTGCCCAGACCAAGACCTTCGTCAATAACGGCTTTGCCGACGTGTCCGAGCCACGCGCACTCGAACTCGACGAACTGCCAGGCATCGTCAACGATTTCCGCCAAGCGGCAGCAAACGCCATTGCGGCCGGCTTCGACGGCGTGGAACTCCACGGTGCAAACGGCTATTTACTCGATCAATTCATCAAGGACGGCGCCAACCAGCGTACCGATGCCTACGGCGGTTCGATCGAAAATCGTGCGCGCCTGTTGCTGGAAGTGACCGCTGCAGTGGTCGCCGAGATTGGCGCGGACCGCACGGGCATTCGCCTGTCGCCGGTCTCGCCCGCCAATGGTGTGTCGAGCAGTGAGCCGCAGGCTCAGTTCGATTACATCGTCGACCAACTCAATGCGCTCGACATCGTTTACCTGCACGTCGTCGAAGGCGCGACCGGTGGGCCACGCGACGTGGCGCCGTTTGATTTCGACGCGTTGCGCCAGCGCTTCCAGAACACCTACATCGCCAACAATGGCTACGACCAAAACCTGGCCAACTCGCGGCTTGCGCAGGACAAGGCTGACCTCATCGCCTTTGGCCGCCCGTTTATCGGCAACCCGGATCTGGTGGAGCGGCTCAAGGCCGGTGCGCCGCTGTCCGCCTTCGACCCCACCACCCTCTACGGCGGCGGTGCGACGGGCTACATCGACTACCCGACACTGGCCGAATCAAGCGCTGCCACCAACTAGGCGGTGCCTGACCGGGCCAGGTTTTATTTGTGCATCCCTCTCACTGCGTGACCGAAGCTTGTATCCGGGAAGGTCCAGGTAACTCCGTATAAATGGCGCGCTTGGTGTCGTTACCTGTGTTCTGGCACCAAACGAGCCAGCGTCGATTACAGAACGATCACGACTGGGGGCACAAGGGGTAAGGCAGGAGCGCGCAAAAGGCTGGAAAGATGAAGTTGAATAACGATAAGTGCGACATCAATGAGTGCGTTGAATCAACCGCAGCCGCACCACCCGATACAGGACACACAGGCCCACATCAGGATCAAGCGCCACAACGTGACGAAGCGATACCTGCGCAGTCACCGACCAGCAAAGTACCTGAAGACGCGGCTCAGCCTGTAATCGTCTGGCGTAGCTTGATGTTGCAGCAGTAACACTGCGAAGTCGCATTGCTCCGTCAACACCCGTCGCAGTGCAACCAGACATCGAGCCCGGTGCGGACAACCCACGCGGGTGCAATCTGTACCCAAACAGCCATGGTTTGCTGCATCAGATGACAACCCCTTGGAGGACTTCAAAATGAGCTATAGCCATCTAACCGCCCCTACCCTGTATATCGACGTCGATGGCGAGACATTTGCCTATCGCCGCTGGGGCAATGACAAGACAGATCAGCCTGCGCTGTTCCTCCTCCAGCATTTCCGTGGCGGCATGGATCATTGGGACCCCATCATGACGGATGGGCTGGCGGCAGGGCGCGAGGTCATCCTCTACAACGGTCGCGGCATTGCCTCTTCTTCCGGAGAGCCGCGTAACCGAATTGAGCTGATGGCCGACGACGCTGCCGCAGTGATCCGCGCACTCGGTCTATCAACAGTCGATGTGCTGGGTTTCTCGCTTGGCGGTTTTATCGCCCAGGACCTGACACGACGCCATCCCGACCTCGTGCGCAAACTGATGCTGCTGGGTACCGGGCCTCGTGGCGGTAATCCGGACTCAGACCCTGGCGTGCTGGAGGCCGCACCACGGCCCATTCCCACAGTGGACGATTTTCTGTTTCTGTTTTTCGGTCGCTCCGAGGCGGCGCGGCAGGCAGGGCTCGCGTTCTGGGAGCGCCGTCATCAGCGTGTCGACCAGGATCCACCCAGCTCTGTGCAGGTGATGCAGGCACAGATCGAAGCCCACATGCACTTTATGCCCAAGCTGGACCCAAATGATCCCTTCAATCATCTGCGCGCTATCAAACAGCCAACGTTCATCCTGAACGGCATGAATGACGTCATGATTCCAACAGTCAACTCCTGGTACATGGCCCAGAACATCCCGAACGCCCAGTTATTCCTGTACCCGGATGCGGGCCACGGCGCCCAATTCCAATGCCCTGAGCGCTTTCTGAAACACGCCATCGCGTTCCTCAGCGAATGACAACTTACGGAGCCAGCACATCATGCTGAAGTTTAAATTTTTGTTGTGGGCGCTGACCAAGCTGTTTCAGCGGGCCATCAAGAAAAACCCCGGCTGCGCAAAATTTGTTAAAGGCAAGTCGTTGGTCTTTCAGATTCGAACAGAGGATGGCGTGGGTCGCTACTTCACCGTTGCGAACGGAAAGATAAAATCCGCCGCAGGTTTAACGCAAAAGCCGGCATTCACGCTGTCGTTTAGAAACACAGAAAGAGGCTTCGCCATTCTGTCGGCTAAAGACAGCAAGGATGAATTCCTGACGGGGTTGCATACAGGCGATCTGAAAATCAGCGGTGATTTTGTCGAGGTGATGTGGTTCCAGGGATTAACAGAATACTTGCAGCCGGCTAAAGACCCCGCGCAGGTCTTTTCACGACGCCTTGCATCGTGCGGCTGCCGATCATCACGATTCGGGCGCCGGGGTGCAGGGTGTTGACCAAATGGCTCGCCGCCGCCACGTGAACCTGCCACATGGCTTGGCCATCCTGCGGCTGCAACTGCCCCAACGGGGCGGTACGCATGAAACCTGCCGCGTGGACGATGGCATCCACCGTTTCGATGGGCTGCAAGGCTTGATCCAAGGCCTGCAAGTCACTCAGATCGCATTCAATCCAGTGAAAGCGCGGATGGTCGATACCGGCAGCGCGGCGACTCAGCCCCTGCACACGCCAGCCTTCTGCCAGCAGGCGTTGCGCGCTGGCCATTCCAGGCCCAGTCGCCAGCGAACGTATTCGCCAGCGCCTGGGCAGGCCATCGGTTTACAGCGCCGGGGGTTTAGGGAATACGCCGCGGGCGTGTTCGTAGGCCTGGGCAACGCGCAGTGCGAGGGCGTCCTGGAAGCGCGGAGCAACGATCATCATGGCGACCGGCAAGCCGTCCGCAAGCCCCGCCGGGATCGATGTCGCGGGGTGCCCCGTGAGGTCAAACGGCGCGGTATTGGCAAGCATGTCCAGTGCACTGTGCACGTACTCCTCCACGGGTGCGTCCGCGGCGGTCAACGGCGTGGCTACGAAGGGCATGGTGGGCATCACCAACACGTCAAAATCCTTGAATGCCTCGTCGTACTGGCGCGTCAGCTCCGGTACCAGCATCCGCGCCTTGGCGTAGTAGGCGCCATGCAGGTTTTTCAGGCTGTAGTGACCGGTCAACGCAACCGCTCGCACGCTACTGGACAACGCATCGGCGTGTTCGCGGCGTTTTTCGCCGAAGTAACTCATGATGTCCGGGTCGTAATAACCGTCGACGTTCATGCCGTAACCATTGCCCTGCAACATCTGATACGCCGCGCCGTCAGTGGCAATCACGTTCCACAGATCCAACGCCACGCCCGTGTGCCACGGCGCGCTTGCTTCGCCGACGCTGGCGCCCAGGCTTTCAAGCTGGGCAACCGCCGCCTTGACCAGGGCATCCACCTGCGGCTCGGACATTCCCGGGATCGCAAAACCTTCTCGCAGCAAGCCGATTTTCAAGCCGGCCACGCCCTGCTCCAGCGTCGCGAGGCAGTTGACCGCTGGCGGATTTTTCTGCCGGGAATCAAGCCCATCGGCCCCCGCAATGACATCGAGCATCGCTGCCACATCGCGTACGTTATTGGCCATCGGGCCCACATGGTCGATGGTCCGCTCAATCGGAAAAGCGCCGGTGTAAGGCACCAGGCCGTAAGTCGGCTTGTGCCCGACGATGCCGCTCCAGGCCGACGGCATCCGGATCGAACCGCCCTGATCGCCGCCGATGGCCATGTCGACTTGGCCAAGCGCCACCAGCACCGCACTGCCGCTGGACGAACCGCCTGCGTTGCGCGTCAGGTCCCAGGGGTTTTTAACCGGGCCGCTGGCGGAGGTAAAACTTGCCCCGGAAAAACACAAGTCTTCACACACCGACTTGCCCACCACCGTGGCCCCGGCCGCCAGCAAGCGTTTGACCACAGTGGCGTCTTCGGACGGGATATAACCGTCCAGGCTCAATGAGCCGTTAGCCATGGGCACGCCAGCCACCGACACATTGTCCTTGATGACCACCGTCTTGCCGGCCAACGGGCCTTGCGCCGCGCCGACGATTCGGGTTTTCACGTACCAGGCGCCGTGCAGGTTGTCTGCCTCGGCGGCTTTGTTGTATTCGCGTTCAGGCGGTTGCTGCGCGACGTTGGCAGCGTAGAGCGCATCGATGGCTTCGTAGGAATTCAACGTTTCATCGGCCAGGTTGAGGAAGGCCTCCATCTGGCTATCTGTCAGGTGATAACCGTGGTCTTCGGCGGCAATCAGAAAGTCGGTTTTGCTGGGGCGTTTTACGGACATGGTGTTCTCCAAATGACGTTAAGAACCACCCGATCTCGGGCGATCATTGACGCGCGCCACCCGTGCCCACTGCACAGGTTACGGCTCGCTCCGGAGGACTCCATTGTCCACGCCGGTCGCCACGCGGTGATCCATACCTGCCAAGGGAGGCGTATGGCAAACGTCCACGCAGAAGAGGATCAAGCCCTCACAAGCTTGATGCTCAAAGGCTGTTCAGGAACAGGCTTGTCGGAACAACTCATGGGCCTTGACCAGCGCTTCGGCGATTTTTTCCACCGGTTCGCGTTTGGCCATGGCTTGATCTCGCAAGGCGTTGTAGGCATCGGTCTCCGACATGCCCTTGGTTTCGATAAGGATTATTTTCGCCTGCTGCACGGTGCGCATGACCGCCATGCGCCCTTCCAGGCGCTTGACGTGCCGTTCCCGTTCGCGGGCCTTGCGTGACTGACTCAGGGTGATCGCCAAAGCGGTCAGCAAACCGAACGACTTCACGGGCGAAGGGATGACAGCGCAAGCGTTCAGTTGCACCAATGCCTCGACGATGATCGGGTTCTCATAGGCAATCACCGGAATGATCGGCGGCGTGCTGGCGTGCAGCAGCCATGGCGTGTTGGTCGACAGGCTTTCCGGCGACACCGCCAATACGATCACGTCCGCCTCGGCGCTCAAGCGCTCCGGAATCGGCCATTGCACACGCACCTGACAACCGATGCGCTGCAACTGCTCGATCAGGTTGCGTCCATCCTCGTCATCCGGGTGGATCACCAATACGCTGACGTCGCGCAGGTCCTTGATGCCTGTCGCGCTGTCGTTGCGCAGGCGTTTCTTGGCGGCGCGCAAGGTCATGGACGTCTCCCCACCGAGCCGGACCATTCATTGAAATTGGGTGCAATGGCATAAGGGTCAGGCTTGAGTGCACTCTGGCTTTCGTAAAGGATGTCGAATTGGCCCTCGACGTTGGCCCGGCCAATCCGCGAAAACAGGTACGTGTGGTGATTGTTGGCATCGACCCGAATGCGTCCTTGTGGCGCTTCGAATTCCAGCCCGCGCATGGCCTGCAGCACATCCTCCACTTGCGTGCTGCCAGCTCGAATGATCGCCTTGGCCAGCAAGTGCACCTGAAAGTACGCCGCCTCCCAGCAACGGTCAGTGACCTGGTGTTGACCAAACAACTCGCGGTATTGGGCGATGCATTGGCGGTTGGTCGGCGTGTCCACCGACTGAAAATACGTAGCCGCCGAGATATGCCCAGTGCCCAGGTGAACCCCCATTTGCTGGATGTCGGTTTCGCTGGTCGTCAGGCTGGCAATCGGCATCACCGAGGGGTCAAAGCCTGCGTCGGCGTAAGCCTGGTACAAATGCCCCATGGTTTCGCCGACGACCGTCGAGAAAATAAACGAGGGCTTGAGCTCCCTGGCCTTGACCATCAGTTTGGCAAAATCTTCCGGACGTGCGTTTTTCAGCGGCAGGTAATACTCGCCCAGCTTGGTACCGCCACGCTCGTACAACAGGTCGCTCATCAAGCGATTGGTTTCGTACGGGTAGACGTACTCGGAACCGATCATCAACACGCGATTGCCGAAGTTGTCGAGCATGTAATTGCCCAGGGGCAAGGCATTGTGATTCGGTGTGGCGCCGGTGTAGATAATGTTGCGCGAATACTCGAAACCTTCGTAATACACCGGGTACAGCAACAGGGCGTCGTAGCGCTCGACAATCGGCAGTGCCGCCTTGCGTGCAGCCGAGGTGTAGCAACCAAAGAAAAACCGCAGGTGTTCTTCGCGGATCAGCGATTCGATATGCATGGCGTACAGCGCAGGCGTTGAATCGGGGTTGCGGGTGATCAACTGCAGCGGGCGACCACCGACCCCGCCTGCCGCATTGATCTGCGCAATTGCAAACTGCGCGCCGCGCATCGTCGAGCCCTCGGCAGCCGCCGTGACACCGGTATCGGAAAACAGACCGCCTATGCGGATCGACTGGTCAACCATGCCTATCAACCTTGTTCAACGTGAGAAAAGACACCCGCTCGTGGATTGGGGGTCTGGAGGCCTGTGCAAATAATGATTGAGCGAGACGCCGTATAACAAAATGGCTGCTCTCAGGCGGGTTGTGCCTGGGGCTGGCGCGACAACACTGTCAGGGCCAGTCATGCGAGGGGCCTTCCACACCTGCCGAGAATGGGCGTGTGACAAGGGACCCTGCGAGGGTGTTGCCTGTCGCTCATGCAGATAGTGGGCCACACGCAATGGGCGAGCTGCACCCGCGGCGCCGGCCGGTTTCAATCCTTGCCGTGGAGCCCATCCATGCCGCCCACACGCTCACGGTATTGGTGCATTCAGGGTGCATTCGCGCCAAAGCAGCGCAGGCCAGTGACACGCGACAATAGATGCAGGCGTCACTCGCACGCCCCTTCGACTGCCCGGAAAACGCCCTGGTCGCAATTGGCACTGCCCTTGCTATAACTCTCCAGAGACATCGCGCCAGCTGTTTGCCCTACGCCCCCTTGGCAAGTAGGGAAGCACCTCGCGTACGACTGGATCGGACACAGCTGTCCCGCCAGATTCGGCACAAGAAGCCTGATTTCCCGACTATTGATTTAGCCGGGATGTCGGGCTTTTTTTAGGTTCATCACGGATTACCGGGAAAGACGCTCTTGATCTTCATGAAGAAGAATTCGCTATCCCGGTAACCGTACGCCATCCGTTTGATGACCTTTATTCGATTGTTTATTCCTTCCAACTGACCGGTGTGCATCGGCCAGCGAACCCGACTGACGATGCCCCGCCAATAACCCTTTAGCCGTTTGGCAAACTGGATCAGAGCCGGTATTTCGCTTTCATATGCATGGCGCAGCCATTGCTTCCAGGCCGATCTCCAGGTCCAGGCAGTGCTCGGTGTCCAGAGCGTTTTGAGTTCAGCCTTCATCAAATAAACTGTCATCAGCGATTGGTTGGCCTCCAATAAATCCTGCAAATGGACCTGTTGTTCCGGCGTTTTCAGGTTCTGTGGGTTACGCAGCAACAGCCATCGTGCCTGCTTGATGACCTTGCGAGCCGGCTTGTTATGACGCAGCCGATTAGCTTCGTCGACGCGGACCCGATCAATCACCTCTCGGCCATATTTGGCCACCACATGGAAAAGGTCGTAGACCACTCGCGCTTTCGGGCAATGCTGGCGAACCTCCAGATCAAAAGCAGTATTCATGTCCATCGCCACCGCTTCGATTCGAGCGCAGCCCTCCGGCCCCAGTTCCTCGAAGAACGGCCTGACTGCCGCTCGGCTACGGCCTTCACCGATCCACAGCACTCGTCGTGTATCGGCATCCAGCACAACGCTGGCGTAACGATGACCTTTGAATAACGCGAACTCGTCCATGATCAGGCGTCGTGGTTGCGCCTTCGGCAACTCACTCAACACCGCCTGCAAGGCTCGACGCTCCAGCAACCGAACAGTGTCCCAATGCAGTCCAAACATCTGGGCCACGTGCAGGGTGGGAAGGCGCTCGCAGGCCTGAATGACCGCCTCGGCCAAGCGGCGCGTCATGCGGGCATAGCGATCCAGCCAACTGACGGCCTCCATGCGTTTTCCACAGTCGCGGCAGCCAACACGCCTGAGCAAAATGCTGAGGCGCACCGCGCGACCGAGAATGGGCAGATCACGAACGGTTCGCTCACAATACTCATGAGTGGTTGAACAAGGTTTTTGGCAGCCGCCGCAGGAAGGGAATCGGGTGGCGTGGGGAATCAGATCGATCTTTAGAGCGTCACCATCGGGCTTGATCGTGACGACAGAAAAGCCCTCCCAAAAAGGAAGGAAAGTATTAATATCACGCATAAGAACGCCGGTTTTTTAGATGTGTTTGCTCGCACGAACATCATCAATCAAATCGGCGTTCTTGTTTCTGTGTTTCCCGGGATTCCGTGATGAACCTTTTTTTATTCCTGGAGAGAAGTGAATGCACAACGACAAACGCCGTTTGATCAAGCATGCCCTGTTGCTGGGCGCCTTCAGCCTGTTGCCGTTTTCCCTGGTCAGCCAGGTGCAGGCAGCCGAGACCGTGAAGGTCGGCATCATCCACTCGCTGACCGGCACCATGGCCATCAGTGAGGCCTCGGTGGTGGACGCGGAAAAACTCGCCATCGACGAAATCAACGCCAGCGGTGGCGTGCTCGGCAAGACCATCGAACCGATCGTCGAGGACGGTGCCAGCGATTGGCCGACCTTCGCCGAGAAGGCGCGCAAGCTGTTGGAAAACGATCACGTTGTCGCTACGTTCGGCGCCTTCACCTCGGCGTCGCGTAAAGCGGTGTTGCCAGTGTTCGAACGCAACAAAGCGTTGCTGTATTACCCGACGTTCTATGAAGGCCTGGAAAAATCCCCGGCCATCATCTACACCGGCGCCGAAGCGTCGCAGCAAACCCTGGCAGCCGTCAGCTGGTTGATGGCCAACAAAGGCAAGACCGTCTACCTCGTGGGCTCGGACTACATCTGGCCGCGCACCACCAACAAGCTGGCACGGGCGTCGGTGACCAAGCAGGGCGGATCCATCGTCGGTGAGGATTACCTGCCCCTGGGCAACATCGAGTTCTCCTCGGTGATCAACAAAATCAAGGCCGCCAAGCCCGACATCGTACTGTCCACCATCGTCGGTGGCTCAAACGTGGCGTTCTACAAACAGCTCAAGGCCGCCGGCATCGACAGCAGCAACCAGACGCTGATGGCGCTGGCCGTCACCGAAGAAGAAGTCACCGGCATCGGCGCCGAAAACCTCACCGGCTTTCTCACCTGCATGAGCTACTTCCAGAGCCTGAAAAACCCGGTCAACGAGAAATTCGTCGCCGCCTTCAAGGCCCGCGATGGCGACAAACGCGTAGTCGGCGACCCGATGGCGGCCGCGTACACCGCCGTGTACCTGTGGAAGAAAGCCGTGGAAAAAGCCGGCAGTTTCGACGTCCCGGCCGTGATCGCCGCGTCCTCGGAGCTGACCCTCGACGCGCCTGAAGGCGAGGTCAAGGTCCACAAGGACAACCACCACCTGTGGAAGCGTGCGCGCATCGGCACCCTCAACGCCCAGGGCCAGGTTGACGTGATCTACGAGTCCGCGCCCATCGAGCCTAACCCTTTCCCGAAACTGTGATGCAGGGTCGGGCGCGATCTGACTCGCGCCCTCTCCCGCCCACGCGGTCCGCCAACGTGCAGCGACAGGTAGCGACGCAATGACTTTCGATATTTTGGTGATGCAGGTCTTCAGCGGGTTTTCGCTGTTCTCGGTGTTGGTGCTGATGGCCCTGGGGCTGACCATCGTGTTCGGCCTGATGGGCGTAATCAACATGGCCCACGGCGAGTTGATGGCGATGGGGTCGTACATGACCTACGTCACGTCCGTGGTGTTTGCGCGCTACTTTCCCGACTACATGGGCTGGTATTTCGTGATCGGCATCGGCGTGGCCTTCGTCGTGACCTTCGCGTTCGGTTTCCTGCTCGAACGCTGCTTTATTCGCTTCATGTACAACCGCCCGCTCGACACGCTTCTGGCGACCTGGGGCCTGTCGCTGGTGCTGCAGCAGGTGTTCCGCCAGCTCTTCGGGCCCAAGGAAGTCAGCGTGCCCACGGTGCAATGGCTGCAAGGCGCGTGGAAGATCAGCGAAGGCCTGGAACTGCCGCTCAATCGGATTTTCATCATCGGCCTGACACTGGTGATCGCCGGCGCCGTGTTTCTGTTTTTGTACCGCAGCCGCTGGGGGCTGCGCATTCGCGCGGTGACCCAGAACCGCGCCATGGCGGGGGCAGCCGGCATTAACACCGCCCGTGTCGATGCGGTCACGTTTGCCCTGGGCTGCGGGCTGGCAGGGATCGCCGGCAGCTCGTTCACCATGCTGGCCTCGACCGGCCCGGTCAGCGGCCAGCAGTACCTGGTCGACACCTTCATCGTCGTGGTGTTTGGCGGGGTGGAGAGTTTGCTGGGTACCTTCCTGTCGGCCTTCGCCATCGGCCAGACGCAGATTTCGCTGGAATACCTCACCACCGGGTCCATGGCCAAAGCCATCACGCTGCTGGTGGTGATCGTGCTGCTGTTCTTCCGCCCCAACGGCTTGTTCGCCGCGAAAGTGAGACGCTGAGATGAACGATATGACTGAGACGCCCCTCACCCGCCCCAGCACCTCGACGCCGACCACGCGCCGGCTGCGCACCGGGTTGCTGCCGTTGCTCGAGCGCCACAGCCTGGTCTGGCTGTCGCTGCTGTTGCTGGTGATATTGCCCCTGAGCCTGGGCGACTTTCGCCTGGGCCTGGCCGGCAAATACCTGAGCCTGGCGTTCTGCGCCGTGGGCATGGTGATGATCTGGGGCTACGGCGGGATACTCAGCCTGGGCCAGGGCATCTTCTTTGGCCTTGGCAGCTACATGATGGCGATGTACCTGAAACTTGAAGCCACCGCCAACGACGAAGCGGCGAGCGCGCTCGCCGCCTTCTACGGCTCGGCGTTGCCGGACTTCATGATCTGGAACAGCGTCGACGCGCTGCCCTGGTGGTGGAAGCCTTTCGAGTCGGCGACATTCACCTTTGCGGCGATCCTCGTCCTCCCGGCATTGCTCGCGTTTGTGTTCAGCTACGCGTATTTCAAGAAGCGCGTGGGCGGCGTGTACTTCTCGATCATCACCCTGTCGTTGGCGGCGATCATGTCGATCATGATCATCGGCCAGCAAGGCTACACCGGCGGCGTCAACGGCCTGACCGACTTCAAGACCGCCTTTGGCCTGAGCCTGCAAACGCCTCAAACGCCCTGGATTCTGTACCTGATCACCACCCTGTTACTGCTGGGCTGCGTGGCGTTGTGCGGGTTCATCCTGCGCAGCCGGCTGGGCAAAGTGGTGGTGGCGATCCGTGACCGTGAGGACCGCGTACGGTTTTCCGGCTACAACACGGCGCTGTTCAAAGCGTTCATCTTTGCCGTCGCAGCACTGATCTCGGCGCTCGGCGGGGTGATGTTCACCCTGCAGGTCGGCCTCGCGTCGCCGTCGCTGGTGGGCATCATTCCTTCGACCGAAATCGTGATTTACGCAGCCCTTGGCGGGCGTCTGTCGCTGGTCGGTGCGGTGTACGGCACGCTGTTGATCGGCGTGGCCAAAACCTACCTGTCGGAAAACTTCGTCAACTTCTGGCAGTACTTCATCGGTTTCCTGTTCATGGGCGTGGTGCTGTTCTTGCCGACCGGGCTGGCCGGTTTGCTGCAACGCCTTGGCCACAACAAACAGGAGGTGCAGTCATGAGTGGCCTGTTGCTGAGTGTCGAAGACCTCACGGTGTCGTTCGACGGTTTCAAGGCAGTGGACAGCCTTAATTTCTATGTCGAAGAAAACCAGGTGCACGTGGTGATCGGGCCTAACGGCGCGGGCAAGACCACCCTGCTTGACATGATCTGCGGCAAAACCCGCCCGAGTGCCGGCAGCATTCGTTTCAAGGACCTGCAACTGGCCAACATGATCGAATACCAGATCACCCGCGCGGGCGTTGGGCGCAAGTTCCAGAACCCTTCGGTGTATGAAGACCTCACCGTGCGCGAGAACCTCGACATCTCATCGCCCGGCAAACGCGGCATTTTCAACTGCCTGTTCGCCCGCAAGGACCCGGCCCTGCAAGCAGAGATCGAGCAGACCGCCGAGATGATTTTCCTGCAGGACCAGCTGGGGCGCAAAGCCGGGCTGTTGTCCCACGGGCAAAAGCAGTGGCTGGAGATCGGCATGCTGCTGATGCAGCGCCCGGAACTGTTACTGCTGGACGAGCCGGTGGCCGGCATGAGTGCAGGCGAGCGGGAAAAGACCGCAGGCCTGCTCAAGCGCATCGCCAAGGGCCGCGCCATGGTGATCATCGAGCACGACATGGAGTTCGTGAAGTCAGTGGCTGACAAAGTCACCGTCCTGCACCAGGGCAAAACCCTGGCCTACGGCTCGATGGATCAGGTGCAAAACGATCCTCGCGTCATCGACGTCTACCTGGGGCACTGAGCATGCTGACCGTCAATAACCTGAACGTGTATTACGGCGACAGCCATGTGCTGCGCAATCTCGACCTGACCCTCGCACCGGCCGAGTCCCTGGCGATCATGGGTCGCAACGGCATGGGCAAGACCACCCTGCTCAGAAGCCTGGTGGGCATGCTGCCGGCGCGCAGCGGCAGCATCACGCTGGCGGGCCGGGAACTCACCGCCAGCAAGAGCTATGAGCGGGTCGCCGCCGGGGTGGGCTTCGTGCCGCAGGGGCGGATGATTTTTCCGTACCTGACGGTGGAGGAAAATATCCTGACGGGCATGCAGGGCGCCCCTGCCGCACCGATTCCCGACTACATCTACGAGTACTTCCCGGTGCTGTTCGAGATGCGTCGACGCAAGGGCGGCAACCTCTCCGGCGGCCAGCAACAACAGCTGGCGATTGCCCGCGCGCTGGTCTCCAACCCCAAAGTGTTGATCCTGGATGAGCCGACCGAGGGCATTCAGCCGTCGATCATCAAGGACATCGCCCGGGCCCTGAACCTGCTGAAAAAAGAACGGGGATTTTCGCTGATCGTCTCCGAACAGGTGCTGTCGTTTGCGATGGCGGTGGCCGACCGTTACCTGATCATCGAGAAAGGCGAGTTCGTGCACAGCGAGGTCCGCGAAACCGTCGACCGCGAGCGCATCCTGCGCTACCTGACCATCTGAAACCGGACCTGGGAGCACACACCATGTTGATCCTCGACCGCATTCTGGGCCAGGCCAGCGACCCTGCCCTCGCCGACCGTTTGCATGACCTCAGCCACGCAGGCCTGGTCGAAACCCTCAGCCTGTCGGCCAGCGACATTCAGCGTCATCGCCTGCGCCTGGCCAGTGATCGCGGCACCGACTGTGCGATTCGGCTGGAGCGCCATCAGCAGCTGCGTAACGGCTCGGTGCTGATGCTCGACGGTCAGCGCGCCATCGTCGTGCACATGCAGGACGTGCACTTTCTCGACCTGCAACCGCGGGACGCTGCCGCCGCGCTGGAGCTGGGGTATTTCGCCGGCAACATGCACTGGGCCGTGCGCTTTGCAGGCACTGCGTTACGGATCCCGCTGAATGGCCCGGAGGCCGACTACCTCGAGCGTCTGGCGCCGCTGCTCGCGGACGGCCGGGTGCTGCGCCTATGAACGCCGCACCGGCCGAGTTGCGCAGCAGCCTGTTGGCACGGCAACAGGCCGACAGTTTTTTCCCTGGTGGTGCGGTTGCCTGGTCATGGGGCCTGGAAACGCTGGTGGCCGATGCGCGCCTGGGGCAGAACGCCGCGATGACCGACCCCGTCCCTGTCAGGCGCCGTCAGCGCGGCCTGCAGAATGATCGCAGCGTTCAGGTGCGGGCCTTCGTCGAAGGTCAATTGCGCCATCGCTGGAACAGTTTTGACCGGGTGTTTTTATGCGCCGCCTGGCATGCAGCGGCTGACCTCGCCACCCTGATGGACCTGGACAGTCACATCGAGGCCCTGACCCTGGCCGAGGAACTGCGCCAAGGCTCACGTCGCGTCGGCCAATCGTTGCTGGGCGTGCATGTCGCGCTCGGTACCCCCGGCGCTGCCGCTTACCAGCAACACGTGCTCGCCCGGGCAACGCCGGGGCATTTGCCGGTGTTGCAAGGGCTGCTGTGGCAACAACTCGGCATGCAACTCGAGCACTGCCAACTCGCCGCCGCCCATGGGCTGTGCACCGGATTGGTCAGTGCCGCTGTGCGCCTGGGCGTAATGGGGCATGTGGATGCGCAGCGGGTGCTCACCGACATCCAGCCCTTGCTGCTGCAACTACTGGCTCAGGCGCCGCTCGCCCTCGACGACGCCAGCGGCTTCACACCCATGGCCGAGATCGCCGTGATGCGGCACGAAACCCAGGACCTCCGTCTTTTCGCCAATTGAGGTGGCGGGCACGAAAACGCCTGCTGCCGACACAGGAGCTTGAACATGCTGCTGACGCCCACCGAACTTGAGCGGCTGACGCTATACACCGCCGCCGAACTTGCGCGCAAACGCCGCACCAAAGGGCTGCGCCTGAACTTTCCGGAAGCCTCGGCGCTGATTGCCGATGAAATCCTCGAAGGCGCCCGTGAGGGTCGCAGCGTGGCCGAGCTGATCGGTTTCGGCTCGACACTCCTCAACACTGACGACGTCATGCCCGGCGTGGCCGATCTGCTGCCGGTACTGCAGGTGGAAGGTACGTTCCCCGATGGCACCAAACTGGTCACCGTGCATCAGCCGATTCGACCCGGGCAGTTGCCGTTGGCCGTCATGCCGACGCCTGGGGAAATCATCTCGCCCGAGGGCGATATACAACTCAACAGCGGTCGCCCCACGACCACCGTACGGGCCATCAATACCGGCGACCGGCCGGTGCAAATCGGCAGTCACTACCACTTTTTCGAAGTCAACAAGGCGCTGGATTTCCCGCGCACCGCCGCCTTCGGCATGCACCTGGACATTCCCGCGGGCACCGCCGTACGTTTTGAGCCGGGGGAGCTGCGCGAAGTGCAGCTGGTGCAATTCGGCGGCACGGGGGACATCTACGGTTTCAGCGGTTTGACCAATGGCAACCTGCACGATCCGGCCTGCAAAGCCATCGCGCTTGATCGAGCCCGCGCACAACAGTTCAAGGGGGCGTGACCCATGGCAACAATGACGCGCAAGGAATACGCCGCGATGTACGGCCCCACCACCGGCGACGCGGTGCGCCTGGGGGATACGTCGCTGCTGGCCGAGGTGGAATTCGACTACGCGGTGCCCGGCGATGAATGCCTGCACGGCGGCGGCAAGACCCTGCGCGACGGCATGGGCCTGATGCCGGGGCATGACAGCGCAGACGGCGCGCTGGACATGCTGATCTGCAACGCGCTGATCATCGACCCGGTGATCGGCATCGTCAAAGGCGACATCGGCATCAAGAACGGCAAGATCGTGGCCATCGGCAAGGCCGGCAATCCGCAGGTCATGGACGGTGTCCATCCGCAATTGATCTGCGGCGTCGCAACCACCGTGCGCGACGCAGAAGGCCTGATCGTCACGCCGGGCGGGATCGACGTGCACGTGCATTTCGACTCGGCGCAACTGTGCGATCACGCGCTGGCGGCGGGCCTGACGACGCTGATCGGCGGCTCGCTCGGGCCGATTACCGTGGGGATCGACTGCGGCGGCGAATGGAACGTCGGCAAGATGCTGCAGGCCTCTGAAGCCTGGCCAATCAATTTCGGCTTTCTCGGCAGGGGCAATTCCAGCAAGCCGGAATCGCTGCTCGGCCAACTGCGCGGTGGCTGCCTGGGATTGAAGATCCACGAGGACTGGGGCGCGATGCCCGCCGTGATCGATACCTGCCTCAAGGTGGCCGATGAATACGACTTCCAGGTGCAGTTGCACACCGACACCCTGAATGAATCGGGTTTTCTCGAAGACACCCTGGCCGCCATCGGCGACCGCACAATCCACATGTACCACACCGAAGGCGCAGGCGGCGGCCACGCCCCGGACATCATCAGCGTGGCGGGAAAATCCAATTGCATCCCCTCCTCGACCAACCCGACCAACCCGTACACCGTCAACACCTTCGACGAGCACCTGGACATGATCATGGTCTGCCATCACCTCAATCCGGACGTGCCGGAAGACGTGGCGTTCGCCGAATCCAGAGTGCGTCCGCAGACCATCGCCGCCGAAGACATCCTGCACGACACCGGGGCGATTTCGATCCTGGGTTCCGACAGCCAGGGCATGGGGCGCATCAACGAGGTGATCTGCCGCACCTGGCAGCTGGCCTCGAAGATGAAAGACCAACGCGGCCGTCTACCGGAAGAAAAAACCGGATTGGGCGACAACGAACGCATCAAGCGTTACATCGCCAAGTATACGATCAACGCTGCGCGGGTGTTCGGCATCGACAGTTACATCGGCTCGCTGGAGCCGGGCAAGCTCGCTGACCTGGTGCTGTGGCGGCCGGCCTTTTTTGGCGTCAAGCCTGAGCTGGTGGTCAAGGGCGGGTTTATCGTGCACGGCGTGATGGGCGACTCGGCAGCCTCGCTGTACACCTGCGAGCCGCTGATCATGCGCCCGCAATGGGGGGCCTTTGGTGAGGCCAAACAGGCACTGTCGGTGAATTTCGTCAATCGCCTTGCGGTGGAGGCCGATACCGCTGAGAAACTGGGCCTGAAAAAAGCCCTGTTGCCGGCCTTCGGCACCCGCACGCTGCGCAAGTCCGACATGTTGCACAACGACGCCTGCCCGGACATTCGCGTCGACCCCCAGACCTTCGATGTGTACGCCGACGGTGAGCGCCTGACCTGCGAGCCGGTCAGCGAAGTGCCCCTGGCCCAGCGCTACATGCTGCGCTGATCACAGCCAATAAAAGGAACCTGCTAATGAGCACTGCATTCAACGCCGCACCGCAGCCGCAACCCCACCCCGGCGCCGCGCGCGTCGGGATCGGCGGCCCGGTCGGCTCGGGCAAGACTCGCCTGCTGGAGCAACTGATTCCGCGCTTCATCGCGCGCGGCACCGAGCTGGCCATCATCACCAACGACCTGGCGACCCGCGAGGACGCCGAACGCGTGCAGCGCAGCGGCCTGATCGACCCACAACGGGTGCTCGCGGTGGAAACCGGCGCCTGCCCGCACACGGCGATCCGCGAAGACCCGACGCTGAACCTGCAAATGGCCGACGAGCTGGAAGCGCGATTCGAGAACCTGGACCTGATCCTGATTGAGTCCGGCGGCGATAACCTGGCCTCGACCTTCTCGTTGGATCTGGTGGATTACTGGATCTTTGTCATTGATGTCGCCGGCGGCGATGACATCCCGCGCAAACGAGGGCCCGGCGTGTTGAGCTGTGATCTGCTGGTGGTCAACAAATATGATCTGGCGCCCTATGTGGGCGTGGATCTGCCACGCATGCGTCGCGAGTCAGCCGAAGCCCGCAACGGCCGGCCCGTGCTGTTCACCAACTGCGCGACGGGTGACGGGGTCGACGCGGTCGTCGACGCCATCAGCCGCGCCGTGTTGTTTGACCGACCATGAACGCGCCGCAGGAACTGTTTCACCCGTTGATTGCACCGCCCAAGGCATCCTCGCAGGTGCAGGCCCGGATTGCCTTCAGCAAAGCGCCGTCCGGCGCCAGTTATATCAGCGAACAGCGCGTGGGCTATCCCTTTCATCTGGGCCGCACCCTGAAGCTGCCCGACGACCCGAAAGGCATGGCCGCCGTGTATGTGCAGTCTTGCTCGGGCGGGATTTTCGCAGGCCAGGATTTGCGGATGCACCTGCATGCCGGGCCGGACACTCAAGTGCATGTCAGCACTGGCGCGGCGACGGTAGCCCACAGTATGCTCGAGCAATCGGCACGGCAGACCGTCAGCCTCACCGCCGAACACGGAGCGCTACTGGAGTACCTGCCTATGGCGACGATCCTGTTTCCCCAGGCAAAACTGCACAGCCAGGTAAGGGTGAATCTGCACCCGGGCGCCAGGGTGATGCTGTGCGACGCGTTTTGCCTGCACACCCCCCAGGACAGTGCCGGCCTCTTCGATGTCTACCGCGCCGACCTGGAAGTGCGCTGCCCGGCAGGCCGCTTGCTGGCCGGCGATCGCCTGGCGCTGAACGGGCAAGACCTGCTGCGGCAATTACCGGGCGTCAGTGGTGCCTTCCAGACCCTGGCGACATTCATGCTCGTGGGTCAGGGCTTGCCTGTCGAAGCGCTGAAAACCGCATTGCGCAATGCCCTGCCCACTCACCCCGACAGCTATCTGGGTGTCAGCGCATTGCCCAACGATTGCGGGGTTTCATTACGCATCATGACCCTTGATGCCGTGTCACTGCGCAACAGCCTTCACATAGCCTGGGCGTGTGTACGTGAGCATCTGACCGGTGTGGCACCGCGTATGCGCCGCAAATGAGGAGTGACGATTACAATCCACGCCGGCTGACGGCGTTCAGCGATTTTCTGTTCGACCGCTGGCAGGAGGCGCCGTGGGATCAATGACCTCATTCGCCGCAGCCGATGCATCGCAGGCATCTCGAACAGCCGCTAAGTTTCGTAGGAAATTTTGTAGGTCTTGCCTATCCGCTCGACATGTGCAAATCCAAGCTCGCCAAGGTGCATACCCGCGATAAGAATCTTGTCCGAGCTGACGACATCCAACAACTTTGAACGTGTGGCGGCGGAAAGCAGCGGGTCTTGGTCAAATGCAATGGATACGTCGGGACGCGCAATCTGGACTTGAGGGAAATGAACGATATCCCCCCAGATCAACAGACTCCTCTGATCGGATTCGAGGCGATAACCGGAATGCCCCGCCGTATGCCCCAGAAGGGGCGTCGCACTGATGCCAGGGAGGACTTCGTTATCAGTAAATGTGCGCATTTTCTCCCGATACTGATCGAACACCTTCCGAGCAAACAGAAAGTTGCCACGAGCACGCTCACTCGCTCGGCTGAGATTGCCATCGTCCTCCCAGAAAGAAACCTCACGCTGGTGCACGACCAACTCTGCATCGGGAAAGACAGCTGCCCCGGAAGAATCAACCAGCCCCCCAACATGGTCGGGATGTGCGTGAGTCAGGAGAATCGCGTCAATGTCAGAGGGTTGCACGCCAGCCAGTGCGAGATTGGCCTTCAGCTTTCCGCCCCACTGCTTGAAACCACCAGCCCCCGCATCGATGAGAATCGTGCGGCCCCTTCCACGCACCAGGTAACAGTTGATGTGGATCGAGGATGGGTCGCTCACGCCTGCGTCCTGCTGCAACTTGGACGCCTGCGCAGGATCGATATTGGAGAGGAGATCCAGACTTGCGCAAAGGTATCCGTCACTGATGGCCGTAATCGAAAACTCGCCGATCTGCTGGCCCGGAAATTTCATGTCGCTCATTGCAGCACTCCTTGCGCGTCATCAGTTCCGCGCGTAAATGGCAGCAGCTGGATAGCCGATGCAACGGATGCGCGCCGTTAGCCCCGCATGGCGCTCTACGGCCTCATCCAGTCGCGCCATGAAGACATCCATGACCGATGGCGTTCTGAGCGGTTCGAGGCGGTACCTGATTTCCGCGTAAGCAGGATGCCCGCGCCCTTGGCGAACAGAGACATAGATGACATGCACGTTGTCCAACGTAGCCTGGAGGACGTCCGTGCAAAGCCGAGTACATTCTTCAGTGAGTTCCGCCAGATTCGCCTCGGGCGGCATCTTTTCCGCCTGGATGAAGATTGTCAGGTTAGGCATGTCGGTTTTGCCCCGGCGTGTGGGGCAGTGCGCCACTGCCACTCGTCAACTGCGCGGTCATCGGAGCATAGAGGTGTACGTGGTTCGGAAGGGTATCCACATCGAGACGGATGGAGCTATCCAGCTTCGCCAGCCATCTGATTTCAGGGCACTTCTCCAATGCGACGGCGCGCATCCGATCAGGCGCCAGCCCCCTCTCGATGAGCGGCTCGGGACCGACTGCGCTTACGATCAGATGCTCGCCTTCACCGACGGCAGGCGCACGTTCAAGGGCGCCATACAGATTGCGGTGCCAATCGGTGATGTGCTGCTGCCAGCGTGCAAAATTGCCGCCGCCCTTCTGGCGATACTCATCGCCCTCAAGCACGGCCAGGCCGTCGATCGAATGCATGGCAAGGTAGACAGGGCAACCCGTGCTCAACGCCTTGAAGCGCTGCGAGGTATGGAACCCGCTCACGGAAATAAGCGCGGGTAGTTTTTCCAGGCTATAGAAATCATTCCACTCGGCTTCGCTGGCGGGGTCGGTAAAGCTGCACTCGACGGTATAGATCATGGATAACGTCGCGGCCGAACATCGTGTGTCCGGCCCTCCTTGTTGATGTTCCATCACGGTATGGCCTTGACATCAACGAATAAAGCGATTTTTCGGTATGCTTCAGTGATAAAAGCTCAAGCTTATCTGGATCACCACCCTTAGACCGAGAACGCTTATGCGAAAGAAGATCCCGAGCAGCACGGCATTGACAGCATTCGAGGCGGCCGCTCGTCACGGCAGCTTCGCGCGCGCGGCAGAAGAACTGTCTTTGACTGAAGGCGCCATCAGTCGCCAGATTGGCCGGCTGGAAGCCTTCCTCGGTGTCGCGCTATTCGAACGAGTCGGCAATCGTGTCCGGCTCCTGCCCAACGGGGAACGCTACGCGGCCCAAGTTCGCGAATCGCTGGACCGCCTGGATCGGGACAGTCAGTACTTAATGGGGCAGCCGAACGATGGTGCGAGCCTGGACATCGCCACTATCCCGACGTTCGCGATGCGATGGCTCATTCCTCGCTTGACACGATTCCAGCAAAAGCATCCGAACATCACTGTGCATTTGGCCGAGCGCATGGACCCCTTCGTCCTGGCCGGGAGCGGATTCGATGCTGCCATCCATTTCGAGCACCCAGCGTGGACGAGTATGCGGACTCACCACCTTTTGCATGAAGTGCTGGTTCCTGTTTGTCATCCTGCATTGCTCCAAGAGAGCACAGGAGCAGCAACACTGGACATGCTTCCACGCCTGCACCGACGGCAGAACCCGGATGCCTGGCAGCGCTATTCCCTGGAAACGGGGATCCCACTTACCAATCCAGCGATTGGTGCGCGCTACGATCTTCACGGCATGTTGATCGAGGCGGCATTGGCCGGCCTCGGTGTTGCGCTGGTCCCGCGTCTTTACGTTGAAACTGAACTGGCGTTAGGACGTCTGGTCGCTCCGTGGCCAGAGGGGAAAACCATTTCCAAAACCTTCTGCCTCATCCTCCCCGAGCCCATCGCATTGAGCAGAGAGCCAATACAAGCGTTTGCTCAATGGATGCTGGACGAAGCGAAGAAAACAACGACGGTTGAGTCGTAGGGAACCTCCTTTTGCAGGCCTGCCACCAGGTTGTCCCATACGTTTTTATGTATGCATCGATGCATGCCCCCGGTAATCAGGCAAGGTGCTTGAGCAAATCTAGTTGAGCTAAAATGCCGGAAACACAGACCTCAAGGACGCGCGATGATATTGCAACACAGGCCAGTGAAGGCTGACGACATCAAAACTATCTGTAGCTTTCCCCTGAACGCTCGGGAACTGTTTTATATGTTCCCGAAAGCTCAATACCCTCTGACTGAAGCTCAACTGTCTAACGCTATTACTCAACGATTCGACTCCACGGTTGTCGAGACCCGGAACAGCGTTGTCGGCTTTGCTAACTTCTATCGGGCTGAAACGGGTGGGGTTTGCTGTATCGGCAATGTCATCGTTGCCCAAGAGGCACGAGGTAAAGGTGTGGCGACCTTCATCGTGGAGACGATGACAGCTCTGGCGTTCGACCGCTACGACGCCACAGAGGTGCAGATCTCGTGCTTCAATGAAAATACAGCAGGCTTGCTGCTTTATCCAAAACTAGGCTTCTTGCCCTTTGCTGTCGAAGAGCGAATCTCCCTGGATAGTCGTAGATCAGCACTCATCCATATGACCCGCAGCAGAGCGGCCCGAGCATAATACTCACCTTGAAAGCCCGCTTAATGCAGCTGCTTTCAGGTATTCAGTCAGTTGCTTTGGTTCTGCTGTATCAGTGCTGAATGGGCAGCGCTGTGCAACAAGGATCAAGGGGTAGGTACTGCATTACCTCAGGTGGAAACAAGCGTTACGGGGTTTGATAGGATATTTATTACTTCTTGTCGAAGCATCCTGCTGAGTAGCCCAGCGGTCGCGCATAAACGTCAGTCCGGCTGTGAAAAACTGTCGAATCCACTAAGCCGCAGAGAAGAACGCCACTTTAGCGGTAAGACGATCCGCTAAATCTGATAGCTCGATGCTGGCTGCTGCCACTTGGCGCGCGCCATTGGCCGACTCAACCGTCGAGCCATGAATGCGGTTGATGTTTTCAGCGACCTCATCGGTCACGCTACTCTGCTGCACGGAGGCACTCGCGATCTGGGCGTTCATATGACTGATAGCGGCAACCTGCTCACTGATCCTTGCCAACGCCTCCTGCGCACTGCGTGTTTGTGTGACCGTTTGGCTCGCCAACTCACAACTATCGCGCATGGTTTGAGATGCTGTTTCGGTACCCGATTGCAACGTACTGATCATCTCTCGAATTTCTTCGGTCGACTGCTGTGTCCGGTTGGCCAATGAACGTACTTCGTCCGCTACCACCGCAAATCCACGCCCGTGCTCGCCAGCTCTAGCAGCCTCGATAGCTGCGTTCAAAGCAAGCAAATTGGTTTGCGAGGCGATGGAGTTGATTACGTCGATCACTGACGCAATATTTTCACTATGTTTGGACACCTGGTTCACGGTAGCAGTCGTTTGCTCGAGGGTTAATGCCAGCTGTTCGATAGCAACCGTGGTGCTTGCAACCAATTTGTTCCCACTTCCCACGTCAGTATCAGCCAACCGGGAGGCATCAGCTGCCTGCGCGGCATACCCGGATACTTCATTAACCGTCGCCGCCATTTGCATGATGGCTGCGGCTACCTGCTCGGCTTCGCGGGTTTGCAAGCTGGTCTGCTCATTATTAGCCGATGATGCGGCAGACAACTGGGTGGCCGAGTAATTGACTTCTTGGGCCGCCTTACGTACTTGACGAATGGTCTCTGCGAGATGGCCCAGCGTGTCTTTCAGGACGCCCATGACACTGCCGGGATACTCTGTGGAAATCGTTTGATTCAGATCACCAGCTGCCAGTCGCTCGATGGCCAATGCAACGTCTGTGGGCTCAGCACCCAGCGTGGATGTAACAAAGCGAATAAGTACAGCCGACAACGTGATGCTCAGCAGCAGGGCAATACCTGTCGCGATAAGCATCAGCGTACTGAACTGGCTGGCGGTTGCCTGCACTGCGCCCAACTTCGCCTTGATTGATGCTTCCTCGTAGTCGATCAATGCATTGACGCGCTTGAGCCACTCACTGTAATCCAAAGACGTTTGACGCATCAGCAGCGCCTGAGCCCCTGGTATGTCACCCGCCTGGCGCAGGGAGATTACCGCTCTGGTGGAGTTAAGGGTTTGTTGTTCGATGTCCTTGATAGCGCTCAGTAATCGAACCTCCTCGTCAGTTACGCTTGCGCCCTTGAACAACTGATCCATTGGAGCTGCCGAGTCAGAGTAGGCCTTTTCCAAGGCTGAGACTTCCGATAAGTGTTTTGCCAAATCCAAATCAGTCGTTACCAGCACGGCATCCCGAATAGCGATGGCACGGTTATGGACACTGCCTCGGAAATTGATTGCGTAGCGCTGCACCTTTGCGGCATTTTCGCTTACGTCGCCCAAGGTGGAGTCAATGAACGCAACGCGGTGAATGCCGATGGTGGTTATCAATATGAGCAGCGCCAGGATGGCCGCGAAACTAAGCCCTATGCGTGTGGCCAACGAAAGCGTTTTCTTCATGGAAATCTCGGAAACATGACCTGTACAGGCCTGTGTTGATTTGGAAGACGCGAACGGTGCTACCGGCCCATCACGCTTAATACCTCTACGATACGTAGACGCAGAATGGTCATCCAGTTAGTAATACGCACGGCCATGATAGCTCATAGCTATCATGGCCGTGCGCATGCTTCACAGTGGGCCTCGCGAGTTAGACAGCAGGTACCAAGGCAGAGAGCGTATGGGTAAACGTCACGCCTGAGGAGCTTCACCGGAACCGTACTTAGCGAGCAATCATCCCGGCAGCTTGTTCGGTTGCTTCAGTCGTGCGAGTTGCGAGCTTGCGAACTTCGTCTGCAACGACCGCAAAGCCACGGCCCGCTTCGCCCGCGCGCGCCGCCTCAATCGCCGCGTTGAGCGCCAAGAGTGTTGGGGATCATCGCCCCATCATGGCACGCTCAGTCAACTCTGGCCGTTGCGCTCAAGCATCACCCACCACCGGGACTTAAAGTCGAAGTGCCAGGGGACATTCCCCCGCTCACAATTCCAAGAATAGAGCCACTTCGATGAGTCTGACTAAATCTTTGCCAGCGTGCCTGGCACTCAGCTTCGCGTCATTTGCCGCCCATGCAGCCGACGGCCCTCCTCCACCGTCCGTAAGCCAACCCAGCGGTATCAACCTGGGCGGCACCAGCTTCTACGACGGGTTTGCGGGGCCACCCGGGCTGACTCACCAGACCTACCTGAAGTTCAGCACCGCCAGTAGCATCAGGACCAACGGCGGCAAGAAAAACGGCGCCTTCGATGACCCGAAGATCAACGTCATCACGATGATCAATCAGCTGAGCTACTACTCACCCGACACCTTCGCGGGAGGGGCACACCTGGGTTGGAGCCTGCTGGTCCCCGTTGTTTCCCTGGACGGCGATTTCGGTGACAACGGTGCCAAGCTCAAGGACAACGCTACCGGCATG
This sequence comes from Pseudomonas marginalis, assembly GCF_900105325.1. Taxonomy (NCBI): domain Bacteria; kingdom Pseudomonadati; phylum Pseudomonadota; class Gammaproteobacteria; order Pseudomonadales; family Pseudomonadaceae; genus Pseudomonas; species Pseudomonas marginalis. The sequence goes on along the minus strand of NZ_FNSU01000002.1, from coordinate 324,351 downwards.
GGCGATGTCACGGTCGGGCCACAGGTCCAGTTCGATCCGATCGTCGACGCCAGCGGCCGGCCGGTTTTCGTCCAGCGCATGGCCTTCGACATCATTCTACCAACGGGCAAGTACGACAAAGACAAAGACCTGAACCCAGGCTCCAACCACTTCTCCCTGAACCCCTACTGGGCAGCGACCTGGATGCCGGCACCCCGTTGGGAAGTAAGCTGGAGGCTGAACTATCTGTACAACTTCAAGAACGACGATCCGGCGAGCAGTTCGCAGCAGTTCTTTGAAGGGCAAGCGGTGCGCGACACCCAGTCAGGACAGTCGGCATGGGCCAACTTCACCGCCTCGTACGAAGTGTTCCCGAAGGTCTCGGTCGGCATCAACGGCTACTACTTCCGGCAGATTTCGGATGACAAGGTCAACGGCAGCACCCTAACCGACTCCCGGGAAAAGGTGCTGGGCTTTGGCCCGGGCCTGTTCTGGAAAATCACCGAAGACAAAGCCTTCTGGCTCAACACCTATAAAGAAACCGGCGTCGAGAATCGCTCCCGAGCGGATTACCAGGTGCAGGTTCGCTACGTTCACAAGTTCTGATTGACGTGTAGGCCGGCTCACGCATGAGCGGGCTCTTTACCTGAGGTGATGCTTCATGAACGCACTCGACTCCATCGACAGCAAAAAATCACTGGGCGCCATCTGCCTGATGATGGTCATTTCCCTGGGGACGCTGCAGATCCAGCCGATCCTGGGCGGTGCCTTGATCGACCAGCTCGGCCTGCCGCTCAATGCAATCGGCGCGATCTTCGCTGCGGAACTCATGGCGATGGCCATCGCCTGCGGGGGCTGCGCCCTGTTCATGGCGAGCGTCGACCGGCGCCGCTTCGCCCTGGTGGCCTTGTTGATCCTGGCATTGGGTAACCTGGTCAGCACACAACTGCACAGCCAGGCCGGACTGGTCATTTCCAGGATGATCTGCGGCGCCAGCGGCGGCGCGGTCATGGCGGTGGTCTATGCCACCGCAGCGCTGCGCACGTCCAAGGATGCGACCTTCGCGGTCATCAACATCGGCAACCTGCTGTGGGGCATGCTGCTGGTGACCTCCATGCCGCTGGTCCTTCAAACATTTGGCGTGAATGGGGCGTTTTCCCTGTTGGCGATCACCAGCGTGCTCGCGGCGCTGGGTTGCCGGAGAGTGCCCAAGCGCTACCCGGACGCCCATCGCGCGGCCAATGGCTCGATCCAGCCATTCGGTCTCACCGCCATGCTGTTGATCCTGCTGTTTGCCCTGCTGTTCTTCGGTCACTCGGCCCTGTGGGTGTACCAGGAACGCATCGGCAAGAGCATCGGCCTGGAGCCCCAGCAGATTGGCGGCATCCTCGGCGGCAGCATTCTTGCCGGTGCCCTTGGCGCCGGCCTGGCCGGTCTGATCGGACGGCGCCTGGGCCTGCTGTTTCCGCAACTGTTGAGCTTCGGCACGGCATTGCTGGCGACCTTGATCATGGTCTATGGCACCAGCCCCGTTGCCTTTATCACCACGGCCTGCTTGATCCATATGGTCTGGTTTTTCAGCCTGCCCTACCTGCTTTCCATGGCGGCGGAACTGGACCCTTCCGGTCGATTGGCGGGCCTGGGTAACGCCGCCATTTTCGTCGGCCAGGGGCTGGGGCCATTCGGGGCTGCGCTGGTCGTCGGCGAGGGACACTTCCGGGCGGTGGGGTGGCTGGCCGCTTCCGCCTATTTGCTAGCCTTGATTATCTCGTGCCTGGTCGTTGCCCGCTTTCGGCGCGGCGTAAAACCTTCCGGGCCGGCCATGTCTGCACAATCGGCCTGACGCTGCACCTTGCAAATGAATGAAACCGCACACTGATGAGATTGCCAGATGACCATTCAATACCCCCAGACACCTGAGTTTAGCGGCGCACTCTACACACCCAGCCGGGTGGAAGCCGACGTGTTTGACCTGGAGATCGAAGGCATTCTTCCCGCTTCGATCCACGGGACTTTTTATCAAGTCGCGCCAGACCCGCAGTATCCCCCCATGCTGGGTACCGATATCTTTTTTAACGGTGACGGCATGGTTAGCCGCTTTCATTTTGCCAACGGTAAGGCCTCGCTGCGACGCCGCTACGTGAAAACCGATCGCCTGCTGGCCCAGCGCCGGGAAGGTCGCTCACTCAATGGTGTTTATCGCAACGCTTTCACCAATGACCCCCTCGCGGCGAAAAACAACACCACCGCCAACACCACCGTCATCCCTCACAACGGCGTCCTGTTGGCGCTCAAGGAAGATGCCCTGCCTTGGGCGATGGATCTCGAAACCCTGGAGACCCTCGGCGAATGGACCTTTGATGGGCAGATCAAAGCCGCGACGTTCACCGCCCACCCCAAGCTCGATCCGGTGACAGGCAACCTGCTGGCCTGCAGTTATGAAGCCAAAGGCGACGGCACGCCAGACCTGGCCTACTTCGAACTCTCTCCGGACGGAAAACTGCTGCACGAGATCTGGTTCCAGGCGCCTTATGCGGCGATGGTGCATGATTTCGCGGTGACCGAACGGTACGTGGTGTTCCCGTTGATTCCGTTGACAGTGGACGTCGAGCGCATGAAAAACGGCGGCCCGCATTTCCAGTGGCAACCCGATCTGCCTCAGCTGTTCGCGGTCGTACCGCGTAACGGGTGTGCGCAAGATGTACGTTGGTTCAAGGGGCCCAAGGACGGCTTCCAGGGGCACACACTGAATGCGTTCGATGAGGACGGCAAGGTGTATGTCGACATGCCCGTCACCGGCGGCAACATCTTCTACTTCTTCCCCCAGGCCGACGGCTACGTACCACCGCCTGAAACCCTGGCCGCCAGCCTGATGCGCTGGACCTTCGACCTGAATGGCGCGCAGGAGAACGTTCAACCGCAGCCACTGACGGAATATCCCTGCGAGTTTCCACGGTGTGATGATCGCTACATCGGTCGAAAGTACCAGCATGGTTTTCTGCTCGCCTTTGATCCTGAGCGTCCTTACAACCCGGCGAATGGGCCGATTCCCTTCCAGTTTTTCAACCTGCTGGCGCACCTGGACCTGCAGACAGGTCGCACCGACGCCTGGTTTCCCGGCGACAGCGGATGCTTCCAGGAACCCATCTTCATACCGCGCTCGGCGGATGCAGAGGAAGCCGATGGCTACGTGGTTGCCATGCTCAACCTCATTGCCGAAGGGCGCAGCGAACTGGTCGTGCTGGACACCCGTGACATGGCCAGCGGCCCCATTGCCCGCATCAGGATTCCCTTCCGGATGCGCATGTCGCTGCATGGCTGCTGGGCACCAAGCGATTGATTGGCATCAGGCCCTGATATCCGTCAATTAAGCACAATCCCTGTGGGAGCGAGCTTTCTCGCGATGGCGGCGGTTCAATTACATGAGTATTGAACTGGCTGACCTCATCGCGAGTAAGCTCGCTCCCACAGGTTTAGAGCCTTTTGCGCACCTCTCGCGGCCCCTGCCATCTGCGGTGGCTGCCTGCCTCCCCGCCCTTTGCTCCCCAAGTCCGCCAAAGGGACAGTCGCGCAAAAAAACACATAAATTCCATATTTTAGGATTTTTGTATAAATCCCACTTTACAGGATTTTATAGCAAGATTAGATTAACCCTCATTGCACCCTCCCTCTTCCTAGGAGCCTCCATGAAACTCACAAGCTTTATTGTCCAGGGCCGTAGCAGCTACGGCGTGGTCGAAGGTGATCAAATCATCGACCTGGAATCGCTCAAGCCAACCCTTGGCAGCGATCTAAAACAGGCTATCGGCCAGAACCGTCTGAACGAACTGAGCGCTGCGCGCCTGGCAAGCCTGCCGCGTATCCCCCTTGCTGAAGTGACGTTCCTGCCGGTGATCCCGAACCCGGGCAAAGTGCTGTGCATCGGCATCAACTACGCCACTCACGTGCGCGAAACCGGTCGGGAAATGCCGACCTATCCGATGATCTTTACCCGCTTCGCCGACAGCCAGACTGCCCACCTGCAACCCATCATTCGCCCGACCGCGTCCCACAAGCTTGATTTCGAGGGCGAGTTGGCGGTGGTGATCGGTAAAGCGGCCCGCCACGTCAAACACGCCGACGCGCTGGACTACGTCGCCGGTTATGCCTGCTACAACGACGGAAGTGTCCGCGACTGGCAGAAGCACACCATTCAGTTCGTCCCCGGCAAGAACTTCCCGAACACCGGCGGTTTCGGCCCCTGGTTGGTGACCGGCGACGAGATCGGCGATCCACAGGACCTGGAATTGACCACCCGCCTCAATGGCGAGGTGATGCAGCACACCCGCACCAGCGACATGATTTTCGATGTGCGCCAGCTGATCGAGTATTGCTCCACCTTCACCGAACTCGCCCCGGGTGACGTAATTGTCACCGGCACCACCGGCGGCGTCGGTGCGTTCCGCGAACCACCGGTGTGGATGAAGCCGGGCGATCAGGTGGAGGTCGAGATCGCTGGCATCGGCACCCTGCGCAACAGCATCGTGGACGAGCAATGAACATGGAAAACCTACACACCCCTGAACACCTGCCCGAGCAGGATGGCGACAGCAAAGGCTCGAGCCTGGAGCGCATGTTGCGGGTACTCGACCTGTTCACCGAACAGAGCCCGATCTGGGCGGTGGACGACATGGGCGGCGCCTTGGGTTTTACCCGTTCGACGATCTACCGCTACGTGCGCGAATTGGCCGAGGCCAATCTATTGTTCCAGGTCGAAGCCGGGCGTTATGCCCTGGGCGCACGGATCATTACCTGGGACCGCCAGTTGCGCCTGAGCGACCCCCTCTTGCGCGCCGCACAAGCGCTTGAGCCCAACTTCCCACAGTGGAGCGAACAACAGGTCTGGCTGATCTGCCGGCTGTTCAAGGACCAGGTCGTGTGCATTCACCAGCACGGGGACTTGTTCAGCGAGGTCAGCTACTCCCGTGGTTCGCCCAGGCCGTTGTTCCTGGGTGCGACGTCCAAGGCGATCCTCGCCAACATGACCTCGCGTCAACACAGCCAGCTGTTTCTCGACCACCCCGAAGAGGCGCGCGCCAGTCAACTGGGCCAGACCTGGGAACAGTTCCGTCGTTCGTTGCAGCAACTGCGTCGCCAAGGCTATGTGGCCAGCGCAGGTGAAGTCGACGCGGGCGTCTATGGCCTGGCCGCGCCGATCTTCGACGGCGATGGCAAGGTCGTTGGCAGCATCAGTTGCGTGCGCCCGGTGCGAGAACGCGACAGTGCCCAGGAGGAGACACAAGGACAGCAGATCCTTGCCCTGGCCCAGGATCTGTCGCAACGCATGGCTGCGCTCGCCAACCGCGCCAAGCCATTGGGCTGAGCCATCCGGAAGGGAATAACAATGACAACCCTCAAACGCATCAACACCCAGGTACTGATCATCGGCGCCGGTCCTACCGGGCTGACCCTGGCCAACCTGCTCGGCCAAGCCGATGTGGACACCCTGATCATCGACCGCAAGCCGGGCACGGTTACCGAGCCACGGGCGGTTTCAATCGATGATGAGTCCTTGCGCACCATGCAGGCCATCGGGCTGGATGCTGCCGTGCTGCGTGATGTCGTGCCCGGCTACGGCGTGCATTACTTCACCCGGCCCGGCGGTCGCTGCTTCGGCAAGGTCGAGCCGACCGGAAAGCTGTATGGCTTCCCCAAGCGCAACGCGTTTCGCCAACCACTTTTTGAAAACACCCTCAGGCTAGGCCTTGAACGTTTTGCCAGCCTGACGGCTCGGTTCAGCCACGAGCTGGTGGAATTCACCCAGGACCCACACAGCGTGTGCGCGCTGGTGCGTGACGCCGAAGGGCAACTGATGGAAGTCCACGCGGCTTACCTGGTGGCATGCGACGGCGGGCGTAGTCCGGTGCGCAAGCAACTCGGGATCGAGATGGTCGGTTCGAGCTTCTCCTCACGCTGGCTGGTGGTCGATACCGACCAGGACGACGACCCCTTCTGGCAAACCCGAGTGTATTGCGACGCCAGGCGTCCGGTGGTGGAGGTGCCCGGCCCTCACCGTACGCGCCGATTCGAGTTCCTGCTCAAGCCCGATGAAACGGACGAACAGGTGCTTGACGAAACCTGCCTGCAAGCATTGCTGCGCCCGTTCAAGGGAGACACGCCGGTTTCCATCGTGCGCAAGACGGTCTACACCTTCCATGCCCGGGTCGCCGAGCAGTGGCAGGTGCAACGGGTATTTCTCGCCGGCGACGCTGCGCACCTGACCCCGCCCTATGCCGGGCAAGGCATGAACAGCGGCGTTCGCGATGCCCACAACCTGGGCTGGAAGCTGGTCGGCGTGCTGAAGGGAAAAATGGCGGAAAGCGCACTGCTGTCATACGAAAGCGAGCGTCGTGATCATGCGTGGGCATTGATCAAGTTGGCCTTGAACCTCGGCGTGGTCATGGCACCGGCCACCGTCCTGCGCGCTCGCTTGATCAGTGGCGCATTCGCCTTGATCGGCCTGTTGCCGCCGTTGCGCGATTATTTCCTGCAAATGCGCTTCAAGCCCAAACCCCGCTTCACCCGGGGCCTGGTGCTGACCGAGGGGCAAGCAGGCACCTTGTCCTGTGGACAGATGTTCCCCCAACCGAAGCTCACCGATGCCCACGGCCAGGAACGCCTGCTCGATGACACCATCGGCGCCGGCTTCGCCTTGATTCAATACGGCGACCCGACCCGCCAGCGTATCGATGAACTCAAGCATGATCTCTGGAGCCACCTTGAAGCCAGACGCATCCTGATCCTGCCCGCGTCCGTCCATGCCATACCGTCGATCCCGGGCTGCACGGTGCTTCAAGACCGTGAAGGCCAGCTCAAAACCCTGCTGGGCGATTCCCACCCGTTTCTGCTGCTGCGCCCGGATCGCTACATCGCGGCGATTTTCGACAAGGCGACCGAGACCCAGGCCGCAGAATCGCTGCAGTCACTGTTCGGCATCGCCATGCCCCACAACAGCGAAATCGAACCGAGCAGCGCGCCCGTCTTTCACTAAAACCTTCAAGCACAGAGGTGGTTATGCAAACACTCCAGACTTCCACACCTGCACGCCTGTGCTACCTGCACCTGGCGAGCAAGGACGCGCAACGGCAAATCGATTTCTATCGGCGGATGCTGGACATGGGCAGCCAGGCGCAAGCCGATGGCAGCTGGATGCTCAGCGGCCCGCAACGCGCCATGCTCGTTTCCCCCGCCGACCACAGCGGCCTGCTCGCGGCAGCGTTCGACTTGGGAAGCCAACCTCGACTGCAAGAACTGCGGGTTCGCCTGCTCGGCAATGGCTGCGTGATCGAAGAGACCAACTCGCCGCTGCTTGAGCCGGGGGCGTTCCTGATCCGCGACCCCCAGGGCCGGCAAACGATATTTGGCGTCGCTCCCCCTGCCCTCCACGCCCCTCACCCAGGCATGCCGGGTCGCTTGCAGCACGTGGTGTTCCAGACCACGGAGCTGGAAGCCATGATTGATTTCTACGTCAACACGGTGGGCTTTACCGTTTCGGACAATGTCGTGGACGAGCAGACCGGCCAACTCACGACGTGCTTCCTGCGCTCGGACGACGAACACCACACCTTGGCGTTTTTCCGCGGCTCGAAAAACGAGTGGGACCACCACTGTTACGAAACCAACGAGTGGAATGACATCCGTGACTGGGGGGATCGTTTCGCCAAGGAGCGCATCACCATTTTCTTCGGCCCCGGCCGACATGGGCCTGGCAACAACCTGTTCTTCATGGTGGTCGATGCCGATCGCAACCGCCTGGAGTTCTCGGCGGAGCTCGAAGTCACCGATGCCAGCCGCCAGCCCGGTGTCTGGGCACAGGAGGAATACACCCTCAATTCCTGGGGCCGCGCCTGGATCAGGAGCTGAGCAGTTTTCCCCATCGGCGTTTGCCCCCTTAATTTCTAAACGAGGCGACCACCTGCCTCCAAAGGTAAAAGACCATGACGACTCAACCGCTCGGGCCCTACGCCATCAACGGCAACCAATACATCAACGGTACCTGGCGTGCAGGGCGCTCCGCACGCCGCCTGGACGACCGCAATCCCTTCAATGGCGAACAATTGCTGGAGATGCCCCTGGCCTCGATTGCCGATCTCGACGACGCCTATCAGGCGGCGCAGCAGGCGCAGGCCGCGTGGGCACAACTGCACCCCACCCAGCGCAGCGCTCAACTTGAAAAGCTCGCCCAAGTCATCCAGAACCGCCGTGAAGAGATCATCGACTGGCTGATCGACGAGTCCGGCAGCACCCGGATCAAGGCGAGCATGGAATGGCAATTCACGCTGAACCTGGTGCGTGAATGCACGACGATGCCGATGCAGGTTGAAGGTCGAATCCTGACCAGCTACAAGCCCGGCGAACAGAGTTTTGTCTTCCGTGAGCCCTTGGGTGTGGTGGGCGTGATCAGCCCATGGAATTTCCCGCTGTACCTGAGCATGCGCTCGGTGGTGCCGGCACTCGCCCTGGGCAACACGATCGTGCTCAAGCCCGCCAGCGACACAGCGGTGACCGGCGGCCTGCTGATTGCCCACCTGTTCGAAGAAGCCGGCTTCCCCGAGGGCTCGCTCAACGTCGTGGTCGGCGCCGGCTCGGAAATCGGCGATGCCTTTGTCGAGCACCCGGTGCCGAGCCTGATTTCCTTCACCGGTTCGACGGATGTGGGACGCAATGTCGGCCGTATTGCCACCGGTGGCAAACACATCAAGCGCGTGGCCCTGGAACTGGGCGGCAACGCGCCGCTGGTGGTGCTGGATGACGCCGACATTGAAGGTGCGGCGCACGCTGCGGTGGTCGGGCGTTTCCTGCACCAGGGCCAGATCTGCATGAGCGTCAACCGGGTGATCGTCGACCGCTCGCTGTATGCCGATTTCGCAGCGCTGGTGGTGGAGCGCGTGCGCAACCTCAAGACGGGCGATCCGACCAAGGCCGACACGGTGATCGGGCCAGTGGTCAATCAGAGCCAGCTCGATGGCCTGCTGCGTAAGCTCGACGGTGCCCGGAGTGCTGGCCTCAAGCAGCTTTGCGGCGGCCCGGCATCCGGGCTGGTGCTGCCCGCCCATGTGTTCGGTGAAGTGGGAGTCGATCAGGAACTGGCCCGCGATGAAACGTTCGGCCCCCTGCTGCCGCTGCTGGTCGCAGAAAACGAAACCCATGCATTGGCGTTAGCGAACGCCAGCGAGTATGGCCTCTCCAGCGCCGTGTTCACCCGGGACATGGCCCGCGGCTTGAATTTCGCCCGGAGCATTGTGGCGGGCATGACCCATATCAACGACATCACCGTCGATGACCAACCCAATGCCCCGTTCGGTGGTGAAAAGAATTCCGGCCTCGGTCGCTTCAACGGTCACTATGCCCTGGATGAGTTTACCCGTGCCCATTGGGTGACCTGGCAGCCCGGAGGCCATCACTACCCGTTCTGAGTCTTTGGCACCCTTGATCACACCCGGATCGGGCAAATCGACCCCTTTGCCCGATCCGTCAGAAAAACAATAATAAATAGAGGCGAAAAATGAACCATTTAGCCTGCGTGTCCACCGATCAGGTTGTTCGCTCCGACCGCTTGATGAAATGGAAAGAGTTCATGAGCGATCACCTGGGGCGTACGCCGGACTATATAAAACGGCTGGAATCGACGTTCATCGACCCGTTGCATGACAGCAACTTCCAGGGTCGGCTGGAGTACGGGGACCTGGGCCAGTTGCGTTTCTGTCGAATGACCGCCAGCGCCCATCGATATTCGCGCCACCTGAGCAAAGCGATTGATGCCCTCGATACGCCGCGTATGTTGATCATGCAGGTGGCTGGTGTCAGTCACTTCGAGCAGGGCCAGCAAAGTAGCGTGCTGGCCCCTGACGAAATGCTCTTGGTCGACTGCGGCAAACCTTTCAACGTGACCAGCATGCAAGGTTGCGAACACTTCATCCTGCTGTTCCAGGGGGCATCCGGGCAGCTCGCGCAAACCGCCGACATGCATCTTAACGGTCGCAATGGACTGGGGCGGATGCTCATGCACCTGATCAGCGATGCCTACAACCAATACCCCTTGCTGAACAACCATTCGGCCGGGCTGATCGGCGACAGCATCACCGGGCTACTGGATAACGCGCTGAAGAACAAGCAGGAAGAAAAGCAACTCGAACACGACTTCCGCTTCTTCAAGCAGAACCGCCTCAAAGCGTACATCGAGCGCCACCTGGCCGACCGCGACCTGACCATCGAACGCATCGCCAACGCCGAACAGTGCTCGGTACGCAGCCTGCACCGCGCCTTCCAGGATGAGCTGGGGTGCAGTGTCAGCGAGTACATCTGGCAGCGGCGCCTGTCACGTTGCGCCGAAGACCTGCGCAATCGGGAACATGCTCATCGCTCGCTCACCGAGATCGCCTACGCTTGGGGCTATGGCAGCAGCTCCCACTTCAGCCGGCATTTCAAATCGACGTTCGGCATGTCGCCCAGACTGTTCCGCGACACTGCGAGCGGCAGTCGGGAGAAATCAACAGCGGCTTGAGCCAGTTTCCAATTCATCTGGGTTCACGATATCCCCTGTGGGGGCTGAGCTTGCTCGCGGTTAATTTTCTTTGCCATACATTCACCGCCAAATCGGCTCATACAAAACGCTCAAAATCCAAAGCTGACTCAAGGCTGGTCAAGCATGTTATTGCGCGATACCTACCAGCACGAATACCGATTGGTTTGCGGGTTAAACCTGGCCTTATATTTTGGTGTTGAAAAACAATCAGATGAATTACAACAGCATGAAGTGCATTTAAGGTTCAGGCGCCCTTCACCCTGCCAATAGCGAGAACGCCTCATGATCAAAATCCTAGCCGCTGTACGCAGAAAACCCGGAATGACGCATGCCGAGTTTATAAACTATGTAGAGCACACCCACGGAGAAATCGCTAAAGCCAAACCGTTAGGCGTCAAACGGTACGTGCAGAACCATGTCATCGACGCGGCTTTCGGGGTTGACGCCGACAGTGCCTACGCACAGTCCTTCCACAAAGACTCCATTACGGAGCTGTTTTTTGAAGACGTGCCAGGTTTGATTCGCACCTTCAGCGATCCCTATACCCAGCAAACCGTGGGCCCTGATGCAAAGAACTTCGCTGACCTTTCCGAGCAGCTCGCTCAATTGATGGATGAAGCGGAGACGGCTAGCACCGCTACAGCGCCTCTCCCATGGAAAGTGATGATCCTGCTGAAGAAAAATCCATCCATGGCGCTCGATCGTTTTTTCGACGCTTGGGACGCAGCTCACGAGAGCATTACCCGCGAACAGCCCGACTTCCAGAACGCCCTACGCCGGTATGTTCGCTCCCGGTATCTGCCCGAGGGTGACAAGGTGACGGCCTATTTCGGGCCAAACATCGCCGTATACGAAGGCGCCTCTAGCCTGTGGTTTGAAAATGAAGCGGATTTTTCGACCTTTCGGCAGTATCAGCGAGCGCTGTTTCAAAAACTTGCCGAGGACGGCGTGGCGCTGACGTCGGCGTCTTTTTTCGCTTACGTCAAAGAGGTCGTTATTTTCGATCACTGCTCCTAACGACCAGAAGCGCGACCCTTCTCATCCAGCAGGGTCGCAATCAATCAGATAGGCTCAGCCAGCGTCGCAGTGGACTCACGCATGATCTGCGCATGCTCTTCCTTGTCCCCGCCACTTTTCTCTATCTCGCACAGACGCGCGGAGTTCTCGACCACGAGTTGGCAACGCTCCCAGCGCCGCGTTTCGAACCGGCTCAGGGCCGTCTGTAGATTGCTATTGCCGAGCAACTCTTCGGCAAGCACGATGGCGCTCTCAATACCGATGCCAGCCCCGGAAGCCAGGTGCGGTGTGGTGGCATGCACCGTGTCTCCGATCAGCACGATTCGGCCCTTGTGCCAGGGCAACGGCACCAACAAATTGGACAGCGGACGATAGTCGATATTGGCGTCCGCCTCGTACAGTTGCGGCACCAGCGTTTGCAGGATCGGAGCTGGGAACTCACTCAACAGGCGCGCCATTTCACCCGGCCAACTGGCCGGGTCGATCCACTCGGAAAACTCGCGGCTTTCCATGAGGAACATGTACATGTGCGTTTCGGAGATTGGATTGACGCCAACCTTGGTGCTACCCAGCCAATGAGTGGGGCGCACGATTTCCGGCGGACGCTTCAGCACCGCGCGCCAGACGCTCTGATGAATGGGTTTTGGCGAGGGTGCTTCCGGGAAAAACTCCTTTCGCGTGCGCGAATGCACGCCGTCAGCGGCGACGACCAGGTCATAGCGTTCAGTGGTCCCGTCGGTGAAAGACACATCAATGCCATCATCATGCTCGATGACGCTGTCGTAGGTGATGCCCAGGCGCACACGGGTCCCCACTTCCCGCGTCCTGTCGGCAAATATTCGAGCCAGTACCGGGCGCAGGATGCCGCCACCACAGGGAATCGGCTTATCGCTGACCGGCGGTCGAAGCGCCAATTGCACGATCAGGTCGCCCACCGGTGAAAACACATCGAAATTGGTCGACAGGTACCCTTCCCCGGCGACCCTTTCCAAAATCCCAACCGTATCAAGCGCTCGCAGCGTGGGCCCACTGAGCGTAATCCCCGCTCCCAAAGGACACCACAATGGATCGATTTCGACGAGGTCCACTTCGACGCCCTGGCGGGCGAGCTGGATAGCCGCGGTCATACCGGAGAACCCTCCCCCGATCACCAGGACCTTGTTGACTGCTGCAATCATCACGCTCTCCTAATTATTCTTATTCACTCGGGCAGACATTGCATGGCGCACCAACGAGCGCTGCGGCGTCATTGCGTCAATGCCGCAGCAACATGGAATGCCGACGAAAAATGCCGGATCAGCCACGAGACTATCGAATCGGCTATCAGGGCTGAAATCGCTTTGCACAATCCGAGGTATCGCTGGCGGCGATGGGTCTCGCAGGTAAGCCGGGGGCATTGCTCGGAGTGCCTGCCTTTGCGGCAGAACAAATACAAAAGCCGATGAACGACGGCTCACACGAACCGCCGTCCACCGGCCTTTAACGACGGTTGTTTACACGCTTTCCAAGCCATCCCAGCAGAGGTATTTAACCTCTAGGAACTCGTCTATTCCCAGGTGAGATCCCTCTCGCCCAAGACCGCTCTGCTTCACGCCACCGAAAGGTGCGACCTCATTTGAAATCAAGCCACAGTTGATGCCCACCATGCCCGACTCGATGCGCGCGGCGTTGCGCCAGATACGCGCCGCGTCACGGCTGAACAGATACGCGGCCAGGCCAAACTCGCTGTCGTTGGCCATGGCAATGGCTTGGTCATCCGTGTCGAAACGCACCAGCGGCATGACCGGGCCGAAGATCTCCTCACGAGCAACCCGCATCCCATGGGTCACATCAGCCAACAAGGTGGGCTCGAAAAAACACCCGCCCAGCGCATGGGGCTTGCCGCCAGACAGCAGTCGAGCGCCTTGGGCCAGCGCATCATCAACCAGCGCCTGGGATTTTCGTACCGCCGCGTCATCGATCAACGGCCCGACTTGTACACCCGGCTCCAGGCCATTGCCCAGTTTCAGGCGTGCCATGCGCTCGACGATGCGTTCGGCCAGTGCGTCATAAACCGCGGACTGCACCAGCACCCGATTCGCGCCGATACAGGACTGTCCACCATTGCGAAACTTGGCCAACATCACCCCGTCAGCCGCAGCATCCAGATCAGCATCATCGAAGACAATGAACGGGGCGTTGCCGCCCAACTCCATGGAGCATTTCTTGACCGTCTGCGCCGCTTGCGCCAGCAGCAGCCGGCCCACTTCCGTGGACCCCGTGAAGGTGAGCTTGCGCACCAGCGGGTTGGCCGTAAGCTCACCGGCAATGTCGCGGGTGTCGTTGCCAGTGATCACACTGAAAACGCCGGCGGGCACGCCAGCGCGCTGCGCCAGTTCGGCGAGTGCCAGCGCGGTCAGCGGTGTCTGGCTGGCCGGTTTCACCACCATCGTGCAACCGGCCGCGAGGGCCGGAGCGGCCTTGCGTGTAATCATCGCAGCGGGGAAATTCCAGGGCGTGATCGCCGCGCAGACGCCGATGGGTTCGCGCAGGACCACGATGCGCTGAGTGTCCTTTACGCCCGGAATCAGATCACCGCGCACCCGTGTGGCTTCCTCGCCAAACCAGCGCACAAAAGACGCCGCGTAATCGACTTCACCCCGCGCCTCCTCCAGTGGCTTGCCCTCCTCCAGGGTAATCAGCGTGGCAAGGTCCTCCCGATGTTCAACCATCAACTCATACCAGCGGCGCAACACCTCGCCACGGCGTTTGGCCGTCAGGCGACGCCATGGGCCAAAGGCCTCATGCGCCGCGTCGATGGCGTGCCGAACTTCAGTTTCACGACAACGCGGCAACTCGGCCAGCACCGTTTGGTCCACCGGATTACGCAGCGTGTAGTGACCGTGCGGCGTCTCGGTCAGCCACTCACCGGCGATATAGGCACCGTCACGCCACAGTGTGGGATCTTTAAGTAAATGCTTCACTGTGCAACCCTCCTGATCAGCACGGATGACGCCCGATCATGAAGGCGCTGTCAGGATCCGAAGTCACCGGCAACCCCGACGCAACCAACCCTTGACGCAGCGACTTCATGAAGCGATCCGGCACGCGCATCGCCGGGGCACGCAGTGGGCCGCCGTTGAAGCCGGCGAGCCAATCCTGGTATTTCCACATCGTGCGATTGAGCACACCAGTGCCGCCGGCATAGCTTTGCGCGGCGGCGCCGTTGGCGCTGCGTGCCGGATTGACCTTCCAGTACAGTTCCATCGCCTCTTCAAAGCGGCCCGTGCGTGCCAGTTCGAACGCTTTCGGGTAGTAGTCGCTCATCCAGGCGGTGTTGCTGGTGCCGGAAAACTGCAACTTCATCAGGCTCATCAAGGGGATTGCGTCGCCTTCGATCGGGCAACTGATCACCACCTGATCACGGAAGTGGTAATACATCTCGCAAATGCCCGCTGGCAGCGGAAACCCTTGCTCCGACTTGATGGCCGCGATGTTCGGACAATCGGCCAACAGGCGACGGACCAATTCCAGCGACATACCCGCCGGATGCACGCGCTCAAAGCCCCAGAGCGGAATCGGGAAGAGCATGACGGCGAGGTCCGTCGCGTCACAGAACGACTTGGTGTAGTCGTAGATTTCCTGCTCGCTGGTCGGCCAGAACTGTGGTGGATAGGAGAGTAGGACGATGTCCGCACCGGCATTCTCGGCGAGCTTCACCGCCTCGATATTCTCGGCAAGCGTGCCAAAGGCCGCATGGAAAAACAGGATCAGGTCTTTCCCTGACTCACGGGCCCAGGCAGTGAACTGGGCATTCTCCTGGATAGAAATCGCCAGCTCGCTGCACAGCAACGTAGCACTGTAGCCCAGGCCAACCGTATGTTCGATGTCGTGGCGTATGCCACGCTCATTGAGACGCTTCAAATCAGCACTGAAACTTGGAATGGTGACAGCCGAGCAGCCCACCAGGTTTTCCCGCGCCCAGGCACGGGCATCCGCTTTCTTGTATGTGGCCATGATGATGTTCCTTTGCACAGTGAAGGGAGTTATTTCGAGACAGGGACAATGCTGGCGGGCAACTCGATGCCGAGGCCTTGTTGCCGGGCGCGCTCGTACAGCGCTTGGGCGATGACGACGTCCTGCAGCGCCGAGCCAACAGACTTGTAGAGAACGATGTCGCTTGCGTGCTGGCGCGGTATGACACGGCCCGCGACGAGGTCCGACAGCGCGACCAATTTGTCGGCGACATAAACGCCGGCACTGATCGCCGCAATGGCGTCACCGGTATCGTGAAGCACCTCTTGCGGCATATCGGCGACGATGCAGACGGCTCGCTCCATCGTGACCGGGTCAACTTCCCGTTGCTCAGGCAAGGTGGAACCCAACGACACAACCGTGGCCCCCGGGCAAAGCCAGGCGCCTTGCAGGACCGGAGATTCGTCACGACTGCGGGCGGCACAAATCACCACGTCGCAATCCTGCACAGCTTCTTGCGCGCTGTTCACCGCTTGGATCTCCAGCCCTGGCCTGAAGCTCTCGGCAAAACGCTCGCGGCTAGCGGGCGTTGGACTGAATACCCGGACATGCGCCACATCGCGCACGGACTTGAGGCAGTCCAATGCGCCACGGGCCTCAAACCCCGAGCCAATCACCCCCACCCGCAGCGCGCGCTTGGGCGCCAGTAAATCGACTGCCAGCGCAGCGGTTGCCGCGGTGCGCAAACCCGTCACCCGGTTGCCGTCGATCAGGGCACTGAGCGCCATGGTTTTCTGATCGAACAACGCAATCAGGTAGCTGGCGCAGCGCGCCCGCATGGAGGCTGCGATCAACTTGCAGCCCATATGGCCGCCAGCCGGAGGTACGGCAGTCAAACTGCGCAGCCAGATGCCATCGCCCCGGGCCATGGAGCGAGGCGGCACCATGGCATCCGATGCAGGGCGTGCATACGCCTCGGCGAGCGCGGCGACGGCGGTGCTCCAGTCGGCGAGCGAGGCCACATCGGCGTCACTGAGAAAAAGCGTCGGGGCAATGACTTGGAGTTCTTGGGCGTGATGCATGGCGCAAACCTCGCAATCGGGGATCAGTCGTTGGTTGACTGACACCCTACGAGGCGCGCCCCCCACCGAATACTGCTGGGGATGCAAAGCAGCTATCGCTTAAATCGATGGCATGGACAGATTGCAAATCAGCCGTCGCACTTCACGGGAAGCACGGGTCAAGGGGCGCCGGGGCGATTCGACCAGCACGACAAAGCGCTCCAACACGGGCTCTATAATGCGCGATGAAATAAGTCGTTGATCCAGTGAGCCCGGCAACACCGAGGCAATCGCATAGCCTCCGCCTGCCGCGACGACTTCGTACTGGAGCTGGACCGAGTCGGCTTCCACGGCCACGCACAGTTCCACGCCTTGCTCCGCAGCCAAATGATCGAGCCTGGCCCTCAGCAGATGCGGCCGCCCAGGCACGACCAATGGCAACCCAGATAGATTTTCCAGCGCAATATCTCGATTTCCGAGCAGAGGATCGGCGACGGGTCCTACCAGGTGCAGCGGTAGCCTGGCCAACAGATGAGCTTGGCCGACGCTCGCCTCGCTCTCGCGCAGCACCAGCGCCATATCCAGACGACCATCGTGCAACTGCTCTTCGAGTTGAGCACTGGCGCCCTCGATCAGGTGCAATCTCACCCCGGGCATCTGCGCGCGCACCGCAGAAAAGAGCGTCCCCGCAAACCGGCGCACCGCGGAAGGCAACATGCCCACAACTACCTCCCCCACCGGCTTTCCACGCAGGTTGCGAATGTCATCGACAAGGCTTTCAGCGTTCGCCAGAAGATCCGATATACAGGGCAGCAACTGCTCGCCAAATTCGGTCAGAACCACCCCACGTCCGTTGCGATGGAACAGGCGTTCGCCACATTGCGATTCGAGCAGGGCAATATTGCGACTCACCATGGACTGCGGCATGTCCAGCAGTACGGCCGCTTTGCTGAGACTGCCAGCCGCCACGACCCGGACGAACAAAGTCCAGCGGGGATCGATGATGGTGAGCGCCGTGGCAGTAGGCTGCGTGGCCATGTCCGGCACCGGGTAGCTCTGGTTCTCCGTCATGTCATCAACTCTTGGCGGGCCTGGTGCAAGTATTCGCGACTGTCCTGGAGATGCAGGCGCATCGCGGCACGCGCACACTCAGTGTCCTGATGGAAGATCGCCTGGTAAATCTGCTCGTGCTCGCTTTGCATGCGCTGTTCGTAATGCAAAGGCTCATCGTGAAACAGACGCGCAGAATCCAGTCGGCTGCGGGGGATGATGACCTCGCCCAGGTTGAGCAGTGTGCTGGCGATGTAGGGGTTGCCGGTCGCCTGGGCAATGCCCAAATGGAATTGAAAATCCAACGCCGCCCGATCATTGACGCTGACATCCGGCTGCCCGAGCTGATCGAGAAGTGCCCGCAACCCCGTCAACTGATCCGTGTTGCGTCGCTGGGCCGCGAGCCCGGCGGCTTCGACCTCAAGACCGATCCGAAACTCCATGATCGCCAGCGAATCGGTGATGAGACCGATCGTCTCCGGGTCGATGAAGGCCCCCAACGACAGGGCGCTACCGCATACAAAGGTCCCTATGCCGTGGCGTGTCTCGACCATTCCCCCGGCCTGTAGACGCGACATGGCCTCGCGCACCACGGTCCTGCTGACGCCATGCTCCAGCATCAGGGCCGACTCGGTGGGCAACTGTTCACCGCCACGCAGCCGTCCCTCGATAATGTGCTCCGACAGCAGCGCCTCGAGCCCCTGGGACAGGCTAGCGCGCTTTTTCCCACCGGCAGCCGGCACGCTCATTCCTCGAAAATCGCTACGGCGCGGACGAAACCGGCCGAAGCGTGCCTGATCTTGTAGGGGAAGCAGGACACCTGGAAACCATGGGCCGGCAGGCATTCCAGGTTGGCCAGCTTCTCCATCTGGCCGTAACCGATGTCGCGTCCGGCCTTGTGCCCTTCCCAGATGATCGAGGCGTCGCCTGTGGCGGCGAAGCGTTCGCGTGTGTACTTGAACGGCGCGTCCCAGCTCCAGGCATCGGTGCCCACCACGCGCACGCCGCGTTCCAACAAGTACAACGTGGCCTCACGGCCGATGCCAACCCCGGCGTCCAGGTACCCAGGCTGGCCAAACAGCGCGCCGGCACGGGTATTGACCAGGACAATGTCCAGCGGCCGTAGAACATGGCCAATACGCTCCAGCTCGGCTTGCACTTGGGCGGCGTTGACCACATGGCCATCCGGTAAATGACGAAAGTCCAGCTTCACGCCCGGTTGCAAGCACCAATCCAGCGGCAGCTCATCGATGCCGAAAGCCGGCTTGCCGCCGTCGGTGGTCGAGGCATAGTGCCAGGGGGCGTCCATATGGGTACCGCTGTGCGTGGTGATCTGCAGGCGCTCAGCCGCCCAGGATTCGTCGCCAGGCAGTTGCGCCTTGGACAGGCCGGGAAACATCGCGGCCATCTCCGGCCAGCCTTGCTGATGGTCCATGTAGTCGATTTTCGGCAGCAACGGCGGTGGATCGGTGTAGGGGTTGTTGTCCAGGGTAACGGACAGGTCCACCAGGCGACGTTTAGTTGATTGCATTTTCGCTCACTCCAAGCGCTACCCGCCCACGCGCACGACGCGCCGGGGCAGCAGCGTTCAAACTGTTTCGTATCAAGGCGGCAGCCGAGCCGTCATGGCGAAAGCCAAGGGCACGGGCCAGAGGGGTTTTCATTGCAGGGAAGTTGCCGAACAACGCTTGCAGCCCGGCATCCGGTGCGAAGCTGATCAGCCCGCGGCGTTCCTGGCCATAGGCAGCGGCCAGGGCATCGATGACCTGGGCAATGGACAGGTGCAACAGCGGTAATTGCCAGACACGTGACTCGCAGAGTTCGGCAGCCGGCAGTTCGGCGGCCCGCAGCAGGTTATCCACGCAACACCGCACGGACATCCACCAGGCCTGCGCCTGCGGCGAAACCGGGCAGCAATACGGTTGGCCTTGGGCGAAGGCGTGCAGCAGGTCGCTCATGAACGCCGAACGTAGCCCATTGGGTTCACGTGGACGGGCGACGATGCCGGGCAGGCGCACGGCACGACCGTCCACCTCGCCCCGTCGGGCAAGGTCATTGATCGCCATTTCCACCATTGCCTTGTGCGCACCGTAACTCAACTGCGGGTGCGGCACGGCACGCTCATCCATGCGAGCCGGCAGGTCGCCGCCGTACACCGCCACGCTGCTGGCATACACCAGCACCGGCGTACCAGGCTGCTCGCGCAACTGGTCAAGCAACTCCAGGCTTGCCAGCAGGTTGACCTGATAGCCCAGTGAATAGTGCTGCTCGGCCGCGCCACCCGGGATGCTGACCAAGTGAAAGACCACATCGATGCCATCGGCCAAGGCCCGGCGCAATAACGCGGCGTCGGTGACACTGCCGCAATGCCGGCGCAGGCGCTTATCCTCAGCAAACCCCACCAATTCCTTGTCCAGTAATATCAACGCGCTGATCGACCGGCCTCGCAACTCATTGGTTTGGAGCAATCGTTTCACCAACGCCCGGCCGACAAAACCATTGGCCCCGGTAATCATTACGCGCATGGGAGGCCTCCGCGCACGATGCACTGGTCTATCGCCCCGAACACCGACTGCCCTTGCAGATCGAAGACCTCCATGCGCACGCGGTCGCCAAAGCGCATGAAGGACGTCTGTGGCGCGCCGTGCTCAATCATCTCAACGGCACGACGCTCGGCGATGCAGGCCGCGCCCACCGTGGGATCGGCATTGGAAACGGTGCCGGAACCGATCACGCAGCCGGCCCTGAGTCGCCGGGTCAGCGCCGCATGGGCGATCAATTGATGAAAGCCGAAATGCATGGCGCCACCGTGGGCATTACCGAACCACTGGCCATTCCATTCGACCCTCAGCGGCAAGTGCACACGCCCGTCGCGCCAGGCCTCGCCCAACTCGTCGGGGGTGATCGCCACCGGGGCAAAACTTGACGAGGATTTGGCCTGGATAAAACCGAAGCCGGTCTTCATTTCCCGAGGGGCGAGCGCACGCAAGCTGACATCGTTGATTTGCACGATGAGCCGAATATGGTCAACGGCGTCCAGCGCCGAGCAGCCCATGGGGACCTCATCGACCAATACCGCGAATTCACCTTCGAAATCGATACCGTGGCTTTCACTGGGCAGCACGATGTCGTCGTGGGCCCCCAGAAAGTCATCGCCACAGCCCTGATACATCAGCGGCGTGTGTTCAACACCTTCGATCGGATCCAGCGCGAACGCCTTCTGCATGCGCTCGCCATGACTGAGGAAAGACGAAGCGTCCAGCCACTGCCAGGCACGTGGCAAGGGCGCGGCGGCTTGTTGCGGATCGAAGGCGAAGGCACCGGCCAGGGAGCCTTCATTCAACGCGTCGTAACGCGCGCGTAAAGCGGTTTCGACGCTCGGCCACTGTTCAATGGCAGCCTGCAACGTCGCCGCAATATCGCTGGCATCGACCGCCCAAGCGAGGTCGCGCGACACTACCAGCAAGCGACCGTCGCGGCTGTGATGCTTGAGAGTACTAAGCTTCATACTTGGTCCCCTTGCAGCTCGGGCGCGAAACGGCCATCGAGCAGGACGAAGAGCATGCGTGCCATCTGCTCGGTACGGTTGCTCCAGGCGTGGTTAGTGCCGCGCTGTACGACGATGTCACCGCGCTTGAGGTGCACTTCCTCGCCATCGAGCACCAGCCAGACCTCACCCTCCGTGACCACGCCGTAATCGAGGGTTTCGGTGCGGTGCATCAGCTTGTGTTTGGAATCAGCCTGCCCCGTGCCGGCGTGGGCCTGGCCAATTTCGGCGAAGGCCGCCGCGGCATCCTCGGCGCTGACCTGGTTCTGCACGCTGTCGGGCGGAATATCCACCACACGGATGACGCTGCCCAACGGCGCCGGACTCAACTGAAGCGGCTTGCGAGTGGGGTCATCGCCGTTGTCGAGTACGGCGGGGCTGGCGCCACTGTTCCAGATCTCATGGAAGACCGTACCGGGTACCGCCTTGAGCGCAAAGCTGTTGGGCGTCGGTCCGCTGAGCGCGATCACCGCCTGGCCTTGGACATCATGCCCGGTGACCACGCGTTTGAAACCAGGAAGTTGTTGCATGTTCGACTCCTTAATCAGTTGGCAAAACACCGCAGCGGGTAGAGATGAATCAGTGGAAAACCTTAAAGATCAAGCACCAACCGGGCGCTCCTGGCACGCGAGCAACACGGCGTGAACTGGTCGTTGCGGGCCCGCTCGGCATCGGTCAAGAACATGTCGCGGTGTTCCGGTTCGCCTTCCAGCACGCG
The DNA here is from genome assembly GCF_900105325.1 of Pseudomonas marginalis. Lineage (NCBI taxonomy): Bacteria > Pseudomonadati > Pseudomonadota > Gammaproteobacteria > Pseudomonadales > Pseudomonadaceae > Pseudomonas > Pseudomonas marginalis. The sequence continues at coordinate 302,461 of NZ_FNSU01000002.1, read as the reverse complement.
CGTAATGCAGGTGCCACAGATGCCCTGCTCGCAGGACAGGGGAATATCGATTCCCGCTTCCAGCAGCACCTGGGCCACGCTGAGCGCGGCCGGCACTTGGAAACACTGTCCGGTGCTTGCCAGTTGCACCTCGAACCCGCCCGCCTCACCCGCCGGGGCAGCGGCGGCGGCAAAGTACTCACGGTGCAGTCGCGCCTCGGCCCAGCCCTGCTCGCGAGCCGTGCCGAGCACGTGTTCCATGAAACCGTTGGGGCCACAGACGTACAGGTGACGGTCGGCGGCTGGCCCGGATAAAACCCGAGCGGCGTCGAGACGCTGGGCATCCTCGCCATCGTCCACATGAACCTGCACACACTTGGCAAACGTCGAATGGCGCAGGTACTCGATAAAGGCCATGCGCCCGACCGAGCGACCGCAATAGTGCAGCTCGAAAGGCGCGCCGATCCGCGCCAGGCGCTCGGCCATGCAGAGAATCGGCGTGATGCCGATACCGCCGGCGAACAGCACGCTGTGCGCCGCCCCATGCTCAAGCGGGAACAGATTGCGTGGCTCGCTGATGCGCAGCCGGCTGCCTTCGTGCACTTGCTGGTGCATGGCCTGCGAACCGCCGCGAGACGCTGGGTCGAGCAACACTCCCAGCAGGTAGCGGTGGCGTTCTTCCGGGTGATTGCACAGCGAGTACTGGCGCACCAGGCCATTGGGCAGGTGCACGTCGATATGCGAGCCAGCGCTGAAGGCAGGCAGCATGGAATTTTCGACCGGGGCCAGTTCGAAGCTGTAGATGCCCTCGGCTTCGAGGCGCTTGCGAGTGACGATGACTTCAATCATCACTGGGCACCCGCAGGCTGTTCGGCAGCAATCATGCGGTCGAGGACACGCCGCGCCCGGACCGCTCCTGCATCACCAATCAGCAGGACCGGCTTCAAGTCCCAGAACGATGCAGCGCCCATCATGCGCTGCTGCGCCTCGAGCATTGGCAAGTCTTCATCGGCAAAGGGCCGGCTGATCGCGGCCGCCTGCTCATCAGCGAATCTCTCGGCAAATTCGCCCATTGCCTTGGGGAAACAGACTGAGAACCAGTAGTGAGTCGTGGTCTCGGTCTCTGGAGTGAACAGATGCGGAATCGGTGTGGAAACGCCCTTATCCCTGGGGAGCCCGGTCGCCACGGCGCCGGAAAACAGCAACATGTTCGCCGGAGCATCCCAACGCACATCGATCCAACGGTCCACCGGTGTGCCCTGAGGAATGTTCCAGGCGGTGTAGAGAAACTCCGGCATGATTTCCGCAACCGTCTGGCGGTTGGACCAAACGGTGTTGCCCTCCTCTTGCACGCTGGTCAACGCGCTCTTGACGCCATCGCCACCCAGCGTAGACGGGTGCAAGAATTCGATATGACTCAGGTCCATGATGTTGTCGGTTTCCAGCACGTAGTTGGCTCTGGCGTGCAGGTAGCGTTTGCCGACATACCAACGGTCTTCATCCATGCAACTGAAATCCGGAATCAGCGTCGCATCGGCCAGTTGTGCATCGCCCATCCAGATCCACAGCAGGCTGTAGCGTTCAACCAGCGGGTAGGCCTTGACCTTTGCCGCCTTGGGAATTGCACCATCACCATGAGGGTTATGCACACAGGTGCCGCTGCCATCGAATTCCAGGCCGTGGTACGGACAACGCACCGCATCGCCTTTGAGGATGCCCATGCCCAGGGGCGCGAAACGGTGGGGACAGCGATCGGCAATGGCTTGGGCATTACCTTGGGTGTCGCGAAAAAACACCACGGGTTCATTGAGCAAGGTTCGTTGGAACAACTCGCCAGCCTTGATCTCGTTTCCCCAGGCGGCCGCGTACCAGACGTTGCGTAGAAAGCTCATCGCAGTTCCTCTTTTTCATAGTTTGATGACCGACTGGCTTGCGTCTCCGCTCGCTCGGCTTCCATCAATCGACGCAGAACACGTCGACAGCGCACGGCCCCTGCATCGACTGGCAGCAACACAGGGTTGAGGCCAAGCAGTTCAACCTCACCAATCTGGCGCTGTTGAGCCTCGACCATGGGTTTGTCTTCACCGGCGAAAATACCGATCAACATCTCCTGGACGAAGGCATTCAACTGCGCATTGTCCTGCTCGAAACTGCGCGTGTTGGCAAAGAAATAATGGGTGTTGGCCGCGTCCTGCGGCGTCATCAGATGCAGGTTCCATGTCACTGGTCCCTCGGCCCTGGGGCGCCCTGGCGCCGTGGCGCCACTGCCGAGCAGCATCAGGCCGGGGGCGTGCCAGATGACTTCGGCCCAGACGTCTGCCCGGCTCGGATCTTCAAGGTGAGCGCCGAAAGCCGGCGGGGGCACATCGTCCGGCGCCCACCAACTGATGCGTACGCGATCGTTGGGCAATTCCTCGATGGTGGCTCGGGTGTGTGACAACGCCCCGCCACCGAGCGTATCCGGGTGCAGGAAATCAACATG